>NZ_BADV01000089.1:0-50140 GCF_000238895.1 Pseudoalteromonas sp. BSi20429
AATTCGCTTAATTAAATAAGCTATTTTGAGGCTGGAAAAACGTGTTGATAGCTAGGCAAAAAAATTTGCTATTTAGTTGTTCTAAATGAGAATTTTTTAACGCAGGTAGCGACACGTTTAGCCCCGCAAAATGATTAAGTATTATTGCGGATTGGTATTAAGCTACAAACACAACTCTCTAAATGGTAATGTGGCTGCGCCAATTGATACCGGAAAATTATCAATATTAGAAACCACCAGCTTTGGCATAGGGCGTTTAGCGCCACGTCTAAATTGTGCATAAACCTCAGTTCGTGCAATAACTTTTTCAGCCAACTCTTTTGGAATATGGCCACCAATAATAATCGCCTCAGCATCTAATAAAGCAGAGCAACAGGTTGCCACTAAATCAAATGAGTCTTGAACTTTAAACAGCCACTCTTCAACGCCAGGCCAATCGGGGTCAAAGTTGTCATGCAGGTCGTAAATAGAAGTAACCGCTACGCCATTTTTTTTCAAAATACGTTTTAGTAATTCAAGATTAGGGTGGGCATATAATTTAGGCGGTAGCATGTCGCCAAGCTCACCTGCGTTTCCGTATGTACCGCGCAGTACGTCGCCATTATTTACAATACCACCACCAAATGCGGCCGACACAAACATATAAACAAAGTTTTTATATTCACGACCAATACCAGCAACACCTTCACCTGCGGCTGCGCCTGTAGCATCGTTAACAACCCAAGTTGGGAGCTGAAAATGCTGCGACACAATATCGATAATATCAACCTGCGACCACTCTTCTAGCATATGGTGGGTATTCATTTTCCCATCCATTGAGCTAAAAAAGCCAGAGATACCCACGCCCATTCCCAGTACTTTTTCACTTGGAATGTCACGCTCAGCGCTTATTTCTTCCACCAGCTTTTGTGCACATTTAAGCACATTATTAATGCTCATATCCGACATTAGCTGCATATGGGTGTAAACCACCTTTCCCGTAAAATCCATTACAGCAAGCGAAATAGCATCAAGTAAAATAGCTAAGCCAAAGGTAAATCCGTAATCGGGGTTAAGGGCAATGCCAAACCCCGGCTTACCTTTTTTATTAGGAATAAGCGTATCGCTTTGTACAATTACACCGTGCTGGGTTAACGACTTAAGTAAACGCGACACAGTTTGCTGTGGAATACGAGTTGCGCTCACAATATGACTTTGAGTTACGCACTTTTCCCAAAACACCACTTTTATAATATCGCGCTCAATATCTTGAAATAGCTTTTCGCCTTTTCCAAGCTCAAAACCAGAGCGTAATAAGTTACTGTTGTTTAACGAAAACATAGGTATTAACCCTAACAAAATTGGAGCACAAGATTACGTGAAACCATTATAAAGAACAAGTGGGCAAACTGCGCCTACTCAATCACTATCACTCTAAAATCGTTCACATTTGTGTTAGTTGGCCCAGTAATAATTAAATCATCAATTGCTTTAAAAAACTGATGGCTATTATGACCTTCTAACTGTGCGTGTAAGTTTTCGCCAGCATCTTGTGCGCGAGCAATCGTACTGCTATTTATATACGCACCTGCAACATCTTTACTACCATCTACACCATCGGTATCACAAGCAAGTGCGTAAATACCCGCTTCGCCATTAAGTGCCTCAGCCAACGCCATTAAGTATTCCTGATTGGGCCCGCCATCGCCATAAACATCAGCAACGGTTACTGTAAGCTCGCCACCTGAGAACAACATAACGCGCTTGCCTTGGGCTTTTTGCTCAAGAGCGATAGCCGCATGTTGCTTTGCAACTTCTTTAGCCTCGCCTTGAATATCATACCCTAGTACCTGGGTTTCCCAACCTTGATGTTGTGCAACACTTATAGCGCTATCAATAGCATGCTGTGCATTTGCAACAATAAAGTACTCACCCACGGTATCAGCAACTCGTTCTTGCTCTGGTTTTAATAAATGCGCTTCAACCTCTGCAATTACCGGCCAATTGTACTTTTGTAAAATAGCCAGTGCATCGGCTTTAGTACTGCCATCGCTAATGGTAGGGCCCGATGCTATATCACTTGGTTTGTCCCCTACTACATCTGAAATAATGAGCGTAACGTAATCCGACTTAGCGGCCTGCGCTAACTTACCGCCTTTAACAAGTGACAACTGCTTACGTACTACATTTATTTCATCAACGCTTGCACCACTTCTAAGTAAAAACTGATTAAGCTTTTGCTTTTGTGAAAAAGGCACATCATCAACAGGTAGGCACATCAACGACGAACCGCCCCCCGAAATAATAAACAAAATAGGAATATCAGCTGGATTATTTCTTACAAGCTCCAATAACTCTTTGCCAGCAGCTAAGCTGTTATCGTCTGGTGTTGGGTGGTTTGCACTAAGCACTTTAATTCGCCCAGTATCGCCGCTACTTTCGTAGCCATAACGCGTTACCACTGCGCCAAAACATTTATCACCATAAAAGCGATTAACTTCGGCGGCCATTTCAGCGGCGGCTTTACCCGCCCCCACTACACATAAACCTTTGCTTGCATCTATATTTTCTAAATACTTACTCATGCAAGCACTCGGTTTACAGGCATTTACCGCAGTGGTAAATAAATCAATTAAAAACGACTTTTTAGAATCCATTAGTCACAGCTCACGAAAAAATTGAAGGAATAGCTAAACAAATTAATATCATCACAATAAACATGCTAAGTAGCATAACGATATCTTTGCCAGTTAAAATTGAGTTTGACACTGTCTCGGCATTTTGTACTTTTGTTACTTCGTTTACTTCTCGTGGAATTAAACGACTCGTAACATAAATAATCACAGCAGCGCTTACAAAACCGATAAAATTCCACCAAAACCAGAAAATATCAGGCGCAAATACCGACACCAACAAGTTAATTAATACACCACTAATTAAGCCAATATTGGCATGCAATGCAGCACTGCGTTTACTTAGTACAGCAACTAAAAATACTGCCAGTATTGGGCCATAAAATAACGAGCCGACTTTGTTAATAGCTTCAATAATGGTCGGCGCTATGTCACCGGCAAAAAGTGATAGTACTAAGGTAATTGCGCCCCATGCTAAACCTAAGTATTTAGCTAACTTTAAGTAAGATGGTTGGTCTAGCTCTTTATTAGATATACGGCTGTAATCTTCAATACTTACCGCCGAAAGTGAATTAATTGCAGAACTAAGTGACGACATCGCTGCCGACAAAATAGCGACAACCAATAAACCAATTAAGCCATGCGGTAGGTAATCTAAAATAAATATAGGCATCATCCAATCAGGGTTATCTGCTGGAATTTTTGCTAAAAATTCAGGGTTACTCATTGCCAGAGTGCCAACAATTAAACCCGACACGCAATATAAAATAGTAATAGGAAAGCGCACTACACCATTTGCTAAAATCATGTAGCGTAGGTTTGTAGGATCTTTTGCACTGAGCGCACGTTGCGCTTGCGTTTGATCACACCCATAGTAAGAAGCGTAAAGTACCACACCACCAAAAATCATAGGCAAAAAGCCAAAGCCATCTCCACTAAAACCAAACGAATCAAATTTTATGGCTTCTAATCGGCTCGAATCAACATTAGCAATAAAGGTATCAACGCCACCTAAGTGATAAAGTCCAAAGCCAATACAAGCAATAGTACCCAGTACAATGATGATCATTTGAATTGCATCACCGTACACTACAGCTTTCATCCCGCCTTGCAGTGAATATAAAACGGTTATAACACCCGTTAGTACAATAGCTTGCCATGCTTCTATTCCCATGGTGCCTTGTAAAATAAGCGATACCGCGTAAATCATAATGCCGGTCGCAAACGCACGGCTAAATTGAAAAACCACACTAATAAGTACACGGGTTGAGCGCCCAAAGCGCATTTCTAGATAGTCGTAAATACTGACAATGCCGCTTTTATAAAGCTTGGGTAAAATAGTCGCTAAAATTAAAATCATCGCCAGCGGAACACCCAGCTCATACGAGAGCCATTGCATACCTCCACCTTCACGCAAACCAACAAATGCAGGAGCTGAAATAAAGCTAATAGCCGAAAGCTGAGTGGCCATTACCGACAAAGCCAAAGGTTTCCAACCTAAGCTTTTACCCCCTAAAAAGTAATCATTTTTATTGGTTTGTTCGCGTAGCATAAATCCCATTACCAATAAGGCACCAAGATAAAGAGCAACTATTGAAAAATCTAATATATTCATAATTAATTCGCGTATTCACAATATGAAAACACTGCGCCTTTTCAAAAATAAAATACCAAATGGCTACCTGCCCTTATCTTTTTAATAAACGAGCCTAGTCAAAAAGATAAACCTGTAGCTAACTTAGCTGAAAAATGCATCACAATGCAAAAAACCTATTAACCCCAAAGTGAGTTAATAGGCATAAAGCATTTATTTAAAAGTCGTATTTAACTCTTAAAGTAACGCGTCGTGGGAGAATTGGGCGACCGACAAAGTATGGGTTATCTGCCGTTTGGCTATTACCTAGACGAGGTGAACCTTCAGTAACACCGTCAGAATCAAACAGGTTAAATACCCCAACGCTTAAGCGTACTGTTTGCTCTGGTGCAACTTGCCAGTTATAGCCTGCATCAAATCTAAATAAGTGGAATGAATCAAGTTCTACCGAGTTTGCATCGTTAGCAAAGTTTTTACCTGTAAAGTTATGATAAATAGAAGCATCCCAGTTATCTGCGGTGTAGCTAATAGATGAGTTAAATAATATTTTTGGTTTGCGACGTAATTCGTTACCAATAATAGAAGGGTCTGAGTCAAATTCAGTAAATTCGTGATCGGTATAGGTCATATTGGCATCAACAGCCCACTCATCGGTAATATCGTAACGACCGGTAAGCTCAACACCCGTTGCTTTAGTTGATTGCATAACTGGCAGCTCTAATACACCCCCATTACCATCATTTACAAAGTCTACGCTGCGTCTGTCTTTTAAGTCAGTTCTAAATAACGCAATGCTACCGCTAAAGTCGTTATCAAAAAACTTAATACCAAGCTCGCCTTGCTCAACAATTTCGGCTTCGTAGTTGGCAGGCTCGCCTAAATCATTAAACTGAATACCTCTAATTTCTGGGAAGAAAAACCCGCGAGATGCATTGGCATATACATTTAAATTATCAGTTAAGCGATATAACGCCGCCCCTGATACAGCAAATTCAGACGTGTCGACTTCGCCGTAAGTCATTACACCACTGCCCGTAGTGTTAACTTGTAAGTTAGGTGCAAGCGTTGGATCATCTGAAATCTGAACTACTTGGCTGCCTTCGCGACTAATTTTTCCTTCAATTTCTTCGTAGCGAACACCAAAGTCAAAAATCCAGTCGTCACTTTCCATTTGATCCGCTACGTACAATGCTCGGCGGGTAGCGCTAATGGTTTGGTTAGTATAAGAAATACCTGGGCCACTAATACCATTTTGAGTGTACTGAACCTCGTCGCCATTAACATCTGTATACGTTAAGTCGATTAAGCGAGGATTGTTATTAAACTCACCTAAGTAAGTTGTAATAACGTTGTCGTCGTCGGCTTCACTGTGAGAGAAAAATGTACCGACTGTAATATCATGGCTAAAATCACCTACAAAAATACTTTTGATGATATTAAACTCTGCAGAAAAATCTTCAGCTGGGCGGTCGCGGTCTAAAATACGGTTAGCAAATAGTAAGTCATCACTTGCAAGTGCGACACCTGAATTAACATAAGAAAACTCAGCACCGCTTGCATCACCTAGCCCTCTGTTAGCTAAAAAGTCGTCTTGGCTTTCAGGTACATTAATAATACCGTCGCCGTCTAAAAATAAATTAAATTCGTGTTGGTATTTAGCGTATTTACTGCGCATATTAATGGCAAAATCGTTAGCGAGTTCTTTTTCAAACACCACTGAAATAGAACCACCTTTAGTAACTACACCATCGCTGATTGGCGATTCATAACGACCATTTGCTGTATCGTACGTTAAGTTAGATACTTGCGCCGTTTGCAGTGATTCGACTTCACGACCATCGTTACCAATTAAGCGCTCGCGGCTGTCGCCATCAAGTGGAATAGGTAAGTAAAACTGAGCTTGGTCGTCAATGTACTGTCCGTAAACAGTAAATGAGCCAGAGCCATCATCAAATTCTTTACGAATATTACCACGCAACTGTGTACCTTTAGTCTCAAGGCCTGTATCTAAAGGGCCCTCGTCGTAACGGTAAAAGCCAGAAAGCGCATAATATAAGCCATCTTCGTTAAGCGGACCGCTCGTTGCAAAATCTAAGCGAGTACGCCCTTGGTCAGAAAGCTCCATTTGTACGGTACTTTGCGGATCATCACTGCCCGTTTTAGAAATATAGTTAATAATGCCGGCCACAGAACCTTGGCCAAATAAATTAGATACACCACCACGCACAAACTCTACGCGTTCAATACCCAAATCATTACGGTAATACACATCAAACGCCGATGAGTTTAAACCAAAAACACTCAGTGTAGGTGAACCATCATAAGATAGCGGCGTAAATTGAAACTGACCCGATGAAGGTAAGCCTCTTACTTGTAGGTTAGTAGCGACTTCACCGCCACCGCCTTCTACTTTAATACCCGGAATATAGCGAAGCACATCCGCTTGGCTACTTGAAGACAGCTTTACCAGCTCGTCTTCACTAATAGATGTTACTGATTGTGGAGTGTCTGAAATAACACGCCCTTTACTGGTACCAGAGACGATAATACGCTCAACGTTGTTAGCTTTTTTTGCTGTATCTGGTGCAGCTTCTTCTGCTGCATAAGCGCCCTGTGCAAGGCATAAAGATACAATAGAGGCGATCGTTGTTTTATTCACGGGTATTCTCCAATTGTGCTAGTTGTCAGTGTGTATTTACTTAGAGTGTGGCTAAGCAAAGCCGAAATAATCAAGTAAACATGTTAGTTTTTTGTTACTTCGAACAGGATTTAAGCACAGAAAAAAAACATTTACAACCCATAATGAGTGCTTTAATATTATCAAAATCGGGAATAACACACAAAGAGCACCCAATATGACTACTATAAACAGCGGTAAAATTGACTCAGCAACGGCTTCATCGCTTGCAGACCTTGCTACTAAAACACTTATAGCAAATGACTTAGGTGGCTATACAGTACCAACACATGGCCTATACCCGTTTCAGTGGAACTGGGATTCAGCCATTACAGCACTAGGCTGGATGAAATCAGACGAAAGCCGCGCATGGCAAGAAATTGATGTGTTATTTTCAGGCCAATGGGATGATGGCATGGTGCCGCACATCTTGTTTCATAAAGATTCTGATACTTATTTTCCTGGTCCTGACGTATGGGGTTCGGATAAAAAAATTAAAAGTACGTCTATTTCACAGCCGCCAGTAGTCGCCACCGTAATGAAAGAAATGCTTGCCAGCGCTAAAGATAAAGCACTTGCAGAACAAAAAGTTAAAGCGTTATTTTCACAAGTAGTTGATTATCATTTATGGTGGTACAACGACCGAGATCCTGAAAAAACAGGCTTAGTAGTAACCTACCACCCGTGGGAATCGGGCATGGATAACAGCCCATCGTGGGATGATGCTCTTCATGCTGTGCCATGTGTAGATTGGGAATATACGCGCCGTGATACAAGTCATGTAGATTCTTCTCAGCGTCCACATAAAAGTGAGTACGACCGCTTTTTATACCTTGTAGACTTTTTCAAACGTAACAACTTTGACAGCAAAGTAATTTACGAAACCTGTCCGTACAAAATGAATGACCTAGGTATTATTGCTATTTTGCATCGTGCAACCAAAGATTTACTCAAAATGGGTGAACAACTTGGCTTAATCGATGCTCGCACTGATTACTTAGCACAGCGTTTACAAATAACAGAGCAAGCCATAAATACTTTATGGTGTGAACAAAGCCAGTACTTTTATTGCAGAGATGTTTTAACTAACAGCTTGGCTAAAGTTAAAACATCAGCCGCGCTATTAACTGTATATGCAGGTTTAACAAGCGATGAGCAAACTAAAATAATTAATACAGCCACCGAAGACTTTATTGAGTCGAGCCAATTTAGTGTGGCTTCTACTCACCCTAAAGAAGAAAAATACGAGCCACAACGCTACTGGCGTGGCCCGATTTGGTTACACATCAACTGGATGATAGCCATAGGCCTTAAAGAAGCCGGCTTTGTAACAACCGCCGAAAAAATTCAAGATGATACGCGCAACCTAGTTGTTAAGTCAGGCTACTACGAATATTTTAACCCAGAAACAGGTGCAGGCTGTGGTGGTAAAGATTTCTCGTGGACAGCTGCAATAGCATTACATTGGCTACTTGACTAACAACTAAGGCAAGATCATGAAACACACAATATGCTTTGGTGAAGTACTGGTTGATTTACTTTCAAATAAATTAAGCCAAAACAGCAACAAACACGAAGCGTTTACAAAGTTTGCAGGCGGTGCGCCTGCAAACGTAAGCGTTGCCATTGCAAAGCTAGGCGGTAATGCCTACTTTGCAGGAATGCTAAGCACTGATAGCTTTGGCGACTTTTTACATAATGCATTAAAAGAGCAAGGTGTAAAAACCGACTTTATGCGTTTTACCAACCAAGCAAAAACAGCTCTCGCGTTTGTATCACTCGATAACGATGGCGATCGCACGTTTGAGTTTTACCGTGATAACACCGCCGATTTGCACTTTAGTAACGATGACTTTAGTCGCGAATGGTTTGAGCAATGCGATATTTTTCATATTTGTTCAAACACATTAACCGACAAAAACATCAGAAACACCACCACTTACGGTGTTACATTTGCAAAACAAAATAACTCAATTGTGAGCTTTGATATTAACTTGCGCCTCAATTTATGGCCAAGCGATGCCAACCCTCGCGAGCATATTTTACCGTTATTAAAAGACTGCTCAATTATTAAAGCCTCAAAAGAAGAGCTTGAATACTTAGCGGGTGAGCAATCGAGCGATGAGTTTATTGCCCAAACACTTAATAACGGTTGTGAGCTATTTGTAGTTACCGATGCAGGCAACCCTATGCATTGGTATACAAAAAATGCCAAGCAAACGCTTCACCCTAAAAAGGTTACTATGGTTGATGCCACCGCTGCAGGAGATGCGTTTGTAGGTGGACTGCTATATCAACTAGGCTTACAAAACCTGACACCCAGCTCTTTTAGCGAGCTTTGCAACACGCCTGAAATACTAACAACTATTTTTGAATTTGCTTCGTTATGTGGTGCCCATGCCGCATCTTACAAAGGGGCATTTAACTCCCTACCTAACCAAAAGTCTCTACACGATTTTAGGAGCGAACTATGAAAAGCACACCTGATAACTTTAAAAGCCGTGAATTTTTAACGCAGCACATTAGCGACACACTAGCGTTTTATGAGCCAAATATTGACGACGAACATGGTGGGTTTTACCAAAACTTTTCTGATAACGGTGAGGTGTTTGATAAACACACGCGCCACTTAGTAAGCTCTACTCGCTTTGTATTTAACTATGCGCGTGCGTACCAAACCTTTAATGACGAAAAGTACCTAAACCGTGTTAAATCGGGGATTGAGTTTATTCGTAAGCATCACCTTGTTGAGCAAACAGGTGGCTACAACTGGTTATTAAAAGTTGAAAACGGCCAAGCCACCGTGCTTGATAACACCAATCATTGCTATGGCTTTGCATTTGTTATTTTAGCGTACAGCTGGGCATATCGCGCAGGTGTTATAGAGGCGCGCGAATACCTAAACGATACATTTCAAACAATGGAAACACATTTTTGGGATGCAAAAGCCGGTTTATATAAAGATCAGCATAACAGCGACTTTACAAAATGTGATTCATACCGCGGCCAAAATGCCAACATGCATACTTGTGAAGCACTTATTGCCGCCTATGAAGCCACAAAAGACGAAATATTTTTAAACCGTGCGCTCACACTTGCCGACAACATGGTTAACCGCCAAGCTAATTTAATGGGCGGATTAATCTGGGAGCATTACGATATAAATTGGCAGGTCGATTTAGAGTACAACAAAGACGATCCTAAAAATTTATTTCGTCCGTGGGGCTTTCAACCTGGCCATCAAACAGAGTGGTCAAAACTGCTTATGTTTTTAAATAAGCATAAGCCACAAAAATGGCTTATTGAACGCGCTCAAGCCTTATTTGATAACTCAATAAATGTAGCGTGGGATAAAAAGTACGGCGGTATTTGCTACGGCTTTGCTCCTGATAAAACTATTTGCGATGACGATAAATACTTTTGGGTGCAAGCCGAAACTCTGTGTTGTGCCGCGTATCTTTATCAAGCAACAGGGGATGAAAAATATCAGCAATGGTATGGCAAAATTTGGCAGTATTCGTGGCAGCATTTAGTTGATCATAAATACGGAGCCTGGTTTAGAATTTTAACCGCTGACAATAAAAAAATAGACACGATGAAAAGCCCAATAGGTAAAACTGATTACCATACAATGGGTGCCTGTTTTGATGTGCTCGAACTATTAAAGTAACTATGTAGTTATAACTTTTACAGTATTGTGTAGACCTTTTAACCGCCAGTTTGGCGGTTTTTTTCTTAAGTGTTAGCCCATTTTTAAAAATACAATTCCAAAAATCTCTAACTACTTACTTATTTACGATATAGATAACTTTAAAAACATTAACGATATCTATGGTCGTTTAGTAGGTAATAGCGTTTTAAGTGAATTTACCAATATACTAAAAAATTAAATGCCAAATAGCTCTCTAATTGCACGATGGGGAGGTGTAGAGTTTACTGTTATTTTATCAGGCACCTCCATAACCGATGCGATGGCACAAGCCAAGGAGCTAAAAGAGTATGTGGGCACTCATCCAATTGCAAATGTAGCATTTACTATAAGTATTGGGTTAGCAACGATACAAAAAGACGATACAGTGCTAAAACTACTGGAGCGGGCTGATACAGCGCTATATAAGGCTAAAAATAATGGACGCAATAAAGTATGTGTTAGCGATAACGATTCAACCGTTATCGCTCAATCAACTTACTTAAATGGGTTTATAGCCTAAGCTTAAGCGTGCTGCCCACAAGCAAATCCACAGCTCCACGCATATTGGAAGTTGTAGCCTCCAAGCCACCCTGTTACGTCAGTTACTTCGCCTATAAAGTATAGGCCTTTAGCTTTTTTAGCTTCAAAGGTTTTTGAGCTCAACTCGTCGGTATCTACACCGCCCAATGTTACTTCTGCTGTTCTATAACCTTCTGTGCCATTGGGTTTAATTTGCCACGCATGAATATAATTTACTAACTCATTTATTTGAGCATGGGTAAGCTGATTAATATTACAATCTGGTATCGCTTTGCTTTCGTGCAGTATTTCTATAAAGCGTTTAGGTAAAATAGTTGCAAGGCTATTTTTTAACGACTTTTGGGCTTGCGTTTCTCGCCAATCAGCAAGTTGCTGCCTTAAATCAATTTCAGGTAATAAGTTTATAGTTACAGCCTGCCCTGCTCGCCAAAATGAGCTTATTTGCAATATTGCTGGGCCCGATAACCCTCGATGAGTAAAGAGGATGTTTTCTTTAAATACGGTGCCGTCTTCGCTTGAAACTTCACAAGGGATACTAATTCCCGAGAGCCCTTCAAAACGCTCTTTATCATGCTGATGCAAAGTAAACGGCACAAGTGCAGCCATAGTTGGTAACACACTTAAGCCAAACTGCTCTGCAATTTTATAACCTATTGGTGTAGCCCCTAGTTTTGGCATGGTTAAGCCACCTGATGCTATAACTAACGACTCACAGCTTAAGGTTTCTTGCTCTGTGGTAACGCTATAGCCGGTTTCGGTTTTTGATACACTGATCACTTCACTGCGTAGCTTTATATTTACTCCGGCCCACTCACATTCGGTTAGTAAAATATCAACAATGTCTTGTGCATTGTTATCGCAAAAAAGCTGGCCTAGTGTTTTATGGTGATACGCCAAGCCATGTCTGTCGACCAGCTCAATAAAGTCATGCTGTGTATAACGACTTAAGCATGATTTAACAAAATGAGAGTTTGTGCATAAGTAGTTATCCGGGGTTGCATTTTCATTTGTAAAATTGCAACGCCCACCACCACTTATTAAAATTTTACGACCTGGTTTTTTCCCCATATCAAGTACTGTAACGCTTCGGCCACGGTATCCAGCTTGCGCTGCACACATTAATCCTGCTGCTCCCGCACCTATTACAATTACATCTACTTGGGTCATTTATTTATCTCATTAAAAAATTTGCTCGATTATAGCAAAGTTTAATAGCTAACAACGCAGCATTTGAATTATTAGTAATAACACAACAAAAACACATCAGTAATAAGTAGGGAATAATTACCCTCACAATAAAACAACCCTTTATACTTATTTTTAATTTATATGACAAATACTAAACAACGAGTAAACCGCTAAAAACCTGGGTTATAACTAAATGAAAGAGGTACATAATAAATTGATATTTTAACCTGGTTAACAGATCGTTTACTTTTGTTCCCGCATCGTGATCTTATATCACGAAATAATAAATAAAAATCTAGGGATAATTATGACAACTAGTAAAACTTTTAAAAGATGCGCAATTGCAATTACAGTTAGTACGCTTTTTGCAGCAACATCTGGCATGGCTCAATCAGTTTCAAGTTCAATGGCTGAAACATCGGCTAAACTACAAAGCCAAGGCAGTTTCGAAACTCAGTTCATTATTAAATATAAAAATAATAACGAAATGGCGAGCTTTTCAACTGCTGACGCAAGCCCGTCTAGCATGAAAAAGCGCGCACAAAGCTTTGTTAAAAACTTCGCTTCTAAAAAAGGCAAAGTAAAAGCAAAATATATTCGTGCAATGGCACTTAATAACCACCACGTAATGCGTGCTGATAAAAAATTAAGTGCGGCAGAGGCCCAAGAGTTTATGCAAGAAATGGTTGATTCAGGCAATGTTGAATACATTGAAGTGGATCAAATGTTAAAGCCGTTTTCAACTCCTAACGATCCACGCTTTGATGACCAATGGCATTACTACGAGCAAGCCGGTGGTTTAAACTTACCTACTGCATGGGATACCGCAACGGGTAGCGGTGTAGTTGTAGCTGTACTAGATACGGGTTACCGCCCACATGCCGATTTAAATGCTAACATTTTACCGGGTTACGATATGATCTCTAACCTATCGGTAGCTAACGATGGCGGTGGTCGCGATAGCGATGCACGTGATCCTGGTGATGCAGTTGCTGCGAATGAATGTGGCACTAACGGTGCACAAAACTCTAGCTGGCACGGCACGCACGTAGCCGGCACAGTTGCTGCGGTAACCAATAACGGTGAAGGTGTTGCAGGCGTAGCTTATAACGCAAAAGTAGTGCCTGTTCGTGTACTAGGTAAGTGTGGTGGTTTAACCTCTGATATTGCAGATGGTATTATTTGGGCATCTGGCGGAAGTGTTTCAGGCATTCCTGCTAACTCAAACCCTGCAGATGTAATAAATATGAGTTTAGGCGGCAGCGGTTCATGTAGCTCGACAACTCAAAATGCAATTAACACCGCGCGTAGTAACGGCACTGTGGTAGTTATTGCTGCAGGTAACGATAACGATAACTCAGCAAACTACAATCCAGGTAACTGTAATGGTGTAGTAAACGTAGCATCAGTAGGTCGTAATGGCGGTCGAGCTTATTACTCAAACTACGGTAGCAATATTGATGTTGCAGCACCGGGTGGCGCGCAAAGCTTTGCAAACGACTCAGAAGGTGTTCTATCAACTTATAACTCAGGTTCGTCTACACCTTCAAGCGACAGTTACGGTTATTCGCAAGGTACATCAATGGCTGCGCCTCACGTAGCAGGTGTTGCGGCACTTATTAAGCAAGCAAAACCAGATGCAACGCCTGACGAAATAGAAAGTATTTTAAAATCAACAACCCGTTCGTTCCCTGCTACATGTACTAGCTGTGGTACGGGTATTGTTGATGCTGCCGCAGCTGTTGCAGCAGCAAGTGGCGGCACTACTCCACCTACAGGTGGCGATAGCGAGCTTATTAATGGTGAAGCTAAAACAGGTTTAAGTGGGGCTGCAAATGCACAAGCGTTTTACACGATGACCGTACCAAGCGGTGCAACTAATGTAACATTCACTATGAGTGGTGGTACTGGTGATGCTGATTTATACGTACGTGCGGGCAGTAAACCTACAACTACTACCTATGACTGTCGCCCTTATAAAGGCGGTAATAGCGAAGAGTGTTCTATTGATAACCCTACAACAGGCACTTACCACGTAATGCTTAACGGCTACTCTGCGTATTCAGCTGTGAGCTTGGTAGGTAATATTACTGGTGGTTCATCGTCTGGTGGCG
Organism: Pseudoalteromonas sp. BSi20429; assembly: GCF_000238895.1. NCBI lineage: Bacteria > Pseudomonadati > Pseudomonadota > Gammaproteobacteria > Alteromonadales > Pseudoalteromonadaceae > Pseudoalteromonas > Pseudoalteromonas sp. BSi20429. The sequence continues at coordinate 14,417 of NZ_BADV01000089.1, forward strand.
GTACAGGCACTCCACAAGCTGGCGGCGGCACTATAAGCGATGTGACAGCCAATACTGGTCAGTGGAAACATTACACGTTAGATGTACCTGCAGGAATGAGTACGTTTACAGTAACAACGTCGGGTGGAAGTGGCGATGCAGACTTATTTGTAAAATATGGCAGCCAACCAACAACCACTACGTACGATTGTCGCCCTTATAAAAATGGCAACGCAGAAACATGTACATTTACCAATCCACAAGCAGGTACTTGGCACTTGAGTGTTAACGCTTATAGCACTTTCTCTGGTTTAACACTTAGCGGACAATACCAACCGTAATTTAAAGTTTGAGCCGTAAATAAAAAACCGATGTTGTTTCCAACATCGGTTTTTAAATAGTAAGTAGCTGATTAATTAAAGCTAGAACCTACACTTTATTACTGTTATAGCTTCTCTAGTACTGATTCTGCGCGGCTTACAACAAACTCTTTGTCTTGCTCTACAAATAAACCAGTTACTACTGCATTTTCAACAATCATAGCGTAACGCGTTGAACGTAAACCACCAAAACTAGCGGTATCTTTATCAAGCCCTAACGATTTAGTGAAACTTCCATCGCCATCAGCAAGCATTGTAATTTCTTGCGCGTTTTGCGAGTCGCCCCATGCTTTCATAACAAATGCGTCATTAACAGATACACAGTAAATAGCATCAACACCTTTTGCTTTAATTTTATCAGCAAGAGTAATAAATTCAGGTAGATGTGCATTTGAACACGTTGGTGTAAATGCACCTGGGACTGCAAATAACACGACTTTTTTACCTTCAAACAACTCTTTATTTGTAAGAGATTGCATACCGTCGTCAGTTAATTGCGTTAACGTAACCGATGGTAATTCTTGGCCTTGCTCAATCATGGTGGTTCCTTTAAAAGATCAATACAGAATAAGTAACAATCATACTACGTAACCTATTACAGTGTAGGTAAAGTGTAACTAACTTAGTAACTCAGAGTAGTCTAGCAAAGGTTTGTAGACCGCGTTCACTACATTTTATGAAAACTATTTTAGCTTCTATAGTTTTCATAAAATTTATTGCTCTGTAGTTAAGGTAAATTCAAATCATTTATAAAGCGAGAAAAGTCATTACCTAACTTTTTATCCCGCATGCTGTACTCTACAATTGCTTTTAAATAGCCTAACTTATCTCCGCAATCGTGAGAGCGACCACTCATATGGAATGCTTCAACGGTTTCTTGTGCCATTAATGCGTCAATAGAATCTGTAAGTTGTATTTCACCGCCAGCACCTACAGACGTTTTTGCAAGTAGAGGCCAAATATTCTTACTCAGTACATATCGCCCTACAACAGCAAGATTTGAAGGTGCTAAATCTGCATCAGGTTTTTCAACCATTGCTTTAATTGCAGCACTTTTACCTGGCATTAACTCAACACCGTTTATATCAGCAATACCATATTTACTAACGTCTTCTTTAGCTACTGGCTCAAGCATTATTTGACTTGCTTGAGTTTCTTTAAAGCGTTTAATCATGGCCGCTAAGTTTTCAGTTTTTTGGTCCGCTGTATAAGCATCAAGTATCACATCAGGCAGGAGCACTACAAAGTTATCGTCACCAACTATTGGCTTAGCACACAAAATAGCATGCCCTAGCCCTTTAGCTTCACCTTGGCGTACACTCATAATGGTGACATCAGGCGGACAAATAGAACGAATCTCATCTAATAAAGCACGTTTAACACGTTTTTCAAGAGTAGCTTCTAGCTCGTAACTTGTATCAAAATGGTTTTCGATTGCATTTTTAGAGCTGTGTGTAACTAATACAATATCTTTAATACCGGCAGATACACATTCGCTGACAATATATTGAATTAGAGGTTTATCAACTATAGGGAGCATTTCTTTTGGAATAGCTTTTGTCATAGGGAGCATTCTCGTCCCTAAGCCTGCTACTGGAATTACAGCTTTCATATCTATCCTTAGTGATTAAGTTTGTAAATAAACTAGCAGATACAAAATAGATACCAGCTGAATAAAGTTACTTCTTTTGAAGGAGTAAATTTGAAGCTGCTTTTAAAGTGAAGACTCTACACTTTGGGAATATAAAATAGATAGGTAAATAGTGAACTTATTAATGATTTTGTTGGGGGGGTGAGATTACATTAGCTAAATAAAAAAGTCTGAAGTTGTTATTAATAACAACTTCAGACTAATCAATATTTAACAACACCTTACTGAAGGTAGAGTTATAAAACCTTTTTATAATTAAAGACCAGCGCGATCTTTAATTACTGCAATAAGTGGTGAGCTAGCAAAGTTGCCTTCAGCCCAAGCAATATCAGCACCATCTGTTAGAGCACTTTTTGATAAGTTTTTAACTATATACTCACCAGTATCCACTGCATTACTAGCAACAGCATGGCGTAATAAGTTATTACCATTACATTGTACTGCATCATAAATATTACGAATTTTTACACGAGAGCTTTTAAGCTTGCTGCGTAATCGGTTTTTATCGTCTGCCGCAATATATTCACAAATAGATACTGCTAATTGATCTTCAGCATTTGCAGGTGCTGTATACGAAAAAGAACTTACAGCGACAACAGCAGTAAGTGCAACTAGCTTTGGTAATTTAAACATGACAAACCCTTTATAATACTTTGTTCTTATATAGACTATCAAATATTATATCAATCTATCAAAAATTACGCAATAATGTTAATGTTCTTTATACAAAGTTACGAATTTATAACTAGATTTGTTTTTTTCATCAGGAAGGTTTTCTTGCTCTTCTTTCACGTCCCAATTAGCAACTTTATTGTAATCAGGAAACTGTGTATCGCCTTTAATATCTAAATCAATAAAGGTTAAATACAAGCGTTCTGCTTTTGGTAAAAATTGCTCATAAATATTACCGCCACCAATAATCATTACTTCTTCAACAGCACAAACTAGTGCTAGTGCGGCCTCTGGTGTAGTTACCACTTCAATACCCTGTGCAGTATATTCGCTGTTTCGAGTAATAATAATATTACGACGCCCAGGTAAAGGACGGCCTATTGACTCAAAAGTTTTACGACCCATGATCACAGGTTTACCCGTAGTTATTTTTTTAAAATGCTGAAGATCCGCAGGTAAATGCCATGGCATTTTATTATCTAGGCCAATTACACGGTTATTTGCCATTGCTGCAATCATTGAAATTATCATAATAAACACCTAGTACTTTATTCTTAAACAAAGAAAAAGGAGCATAAGCTCCTTTTTAATAAATTCTATTTAATTAACGCTCGTAGACAACTTCTACGTCGTAATCATCTTCATCCCAGTCGTCCCAATCATCATCATTGCCTTTACCTTTAGTGGCTTTTTCATGATAGGTATCCCACTTGAATTCAACTTCTTCATCTTCAACTTGTACAAACTTCTCTTTAGGCATGCTATCAAGTAGTGTCATTATGTTGTGGATTAAAGGTTGAGTATTAAGTTTATTAATTGCTGAAATGTGATAAATATTTTCAGTTTCGCCCAGCTCTTCTGCAATCGCTTCGCATAGCGCTTTTGCTTCATCTTCTGGTAATAAATCTATTTTATTAAACACTAACCAGCGTGGTTTTTCAGCTAATTTAGGACTGTATTGGTGTAGCTCGTTAATAATCGAGAATGCATTATCAACAGGGTTTGAACCATCTACCGGCATTACATCAATAATGTGCAATAACACACGACAACGCTCTAAATGCTTCAAGAAGCGAATACCTAGGCCTGCACCATCAGATGCACCTTCAATTAGACCCGGAATATCGGCTATAACAAATGATTTATTTGCTTCAGGACGTACCACACCTAAATTAGGAATAAGCGTCGTGAATGGGTAATCAGCTACTTTTGGTCTTGCTGCAGATACACTGCGGATAAACGTAGATTTACCTGCATTTGGTAATCCTAGTAAGCCTACATCAGCCAATAATAGTAACTCTAACTTTAAGTTACGTACTTCACCGGGTGTGCCCAATGTTTTTTGACGAGGTGCTCGGTTAGTACTTGATTTAAAACGTGCATTCCCCAAGCCGTGGAAACCACCTTTTGCAACCAAAATTCGTTGACCATCTTGAGTTAAGTCGCCAAGTCCCTCTTGGGTATCAACATCCATGATGCGCGTGCCTACAGGCACCATAACAAATAAGTCATCGGCTTTTCGGCCTGTACAGTTACGGCTACGACCGTTAGTACCACGTTCAGCTCTATGAAAGCGCTCAAACTGATAATCAATTAGGGTATTTAAGTTTTCATCAGCTTGTAGATAAACACTACCACCGTCTCCACCGTCACCGCCGTCTGGTCCACCATCTGGAACATATTTTTCACGACGGAAAGACACGATGCCGCTGCCACCGTCTCCAGCTTCTGCGCGAATTTCTACTTCATCTACAAACTTCATGATTACTCACTTTAGGGATTGGCTTGTTTAATAACTCTATTATATACCCAAGCCAACACAAATGCAGGCTTGGGTATATATTTTGACTGACTACAAAACAAAAAACCCCGCAAAGGCGGGGTTTTTAACTACCTTACTGATTACTCAGTTACGATAGTTACGTATTTACGGTTTAAAGGACCTTTTTGTTCAAACTGAACTTTACCATCTGCTTTTGCGAAGATAGTGTGGTCTTTACCGATACCTACGTTAGTACCAGGGTGGAAACGAGTTCCACGCTGACGAACAATGATGCTACCCGCTAGAACTGATTCGCCACCAAAACGCTTAACACCTAGGCGTTTGCTTTCTGAATCGCGACCGTTACGAGTACTACCAGCTGCTTTTTTATGTGCCATTTCTAAGTACCTCTAATTAAGCGCTAATGCTAGTGATTTTAACTTCAGTGAACCATTGACGATGGCCCATTTGCTTACGAGAATGCTTACGGCGTCTAAATTTAACAACCTTAATCTTCTCACCGCGACCATGTGAAACAACCTCAGCTGTTATCTTGCCACCGTTTACGAACGGTACACCGATCTCGATTTTCTCACCATCAGCAACTAAAAGTACTGAATCAAATTCTACTGCCGCACCAGTTTCAACGTCTAATTTTTCAAGACGAATCGTTTGACCTTCAGTCACACGATGCTGTTTACCACCACTTTGGAAAACCGCGTACATAATTAACTCCGTCTGTGCACCCTCAAATCGGCGCAACTAAAATATTCTTCGATAGGGCGCGAAGTTTACGCTAACGCGAAATAACTAGCAAGCCTATTTTGTAATTAAAATGAATAAAAAGTAGCTGCTTTGAGAGCAATTCAATATTTACCCCATTTTATATTAATTAGCCCTTTTGCCAAGCGCTTTTTAACTCTTAGTCGAAATAAATTAATGTACTCAAATATGACCCTCACAGCTTAATATCTAAGCACACCATAAACTGTATATTGATTATCAATTAATCAGTTATCTTGGCTAATTCAGTCTAAATTAAGTACTTTAATAGTGTTTTTTCAATCAATCGTCACAAAATATCGAGCTAGTGCATTTTTTGTTGTACAATCTGCGCCGTTCACACATAAAAATTGGCTCGGAGATCAATGGATATAAAAGCTATCCAGGCGTTAATCGAAAGCGATATGAATGACGTCAATCAACTTATACATGCGCAAATGCGCTCAGATGTGGCGTTAGTTAATCAGCTTGGTTTATATATAGTTAGCAGTGGCGGCAAACGCGTTCGTCCAATGCTCGCGATTTTAGCAGCCAAAGCGCTCGGTTATCAGGGTAAAGATCACATAACACTTGCAACAATTGTTGAGTTTATTCATACAGCAACGCTATTGCATGATGATGTTGTAGATGAATCAAACTTACGACGTGGCACACCTACAGCAAATGCTGAATTTGGTAATGCTGCTAGCGTATTGGTTGGTGACTTTATTTACACTCGTTCATTTCAGCTTATGGTTGGCCTTGGAAAAATGCAGGTTATGCAAGTACTTGCCGATGCAACAAACATTATTGCTGAAGGTGAAGTATTGCAGTTAATGAACTGCAACGACCCAGATACGACCGAAGCCAGTTATATGCAGGTTATTTACTCTAAAACAGCTAAGTTGTTTGAAGCAGCGACAGGCCTTGCTGCCATTATTACTGAGCAAGACCAAACTACTCTCGATGCACTAAACCTATATGGTATGCATTTAGGTACTGCGTTTCAGCTAGTAGATGATGTACTCGATTACAATGCAGATGCTGAGCAGTTGGGTAAAAACATTGGTGATGATTTAGCTGAAGGCAAACCAACGCTTCCACTTATTTATGCTATGCAACATGGTAGTGAGCAGCAAACGCAGCTTATTCGTGATGCGATAGAGCACAGTAATGGTATGGAGCATTTAGAAGACATTCTATCGGCACTAAAGCAAACTAATGCGCTTGAATTTACAATGCAAAAAGCAGAGCTTGAAGCTGACAAAGCTATTGCGTGTTTAGACTTTTTAGCTGAGTCTGACTATAAGCAAGCACTCATAAGCCTTGCTCGTATTGCGGTTGACCGCGACCACTAGTTTTAACTAGTTACACAGTGTGAAATTAATTCTGAGCAATAAAAAAGCCTGCAAATGCAGGCTTTTTTGTTATTCTACTTTGGCTATTACGCCATGAAATCAACACCTTCTTTGATGTCTTTTTTCAGTGTTTCAAGCATGTCATTTTTTGCTTTTGTTTCAAATGCGCTTAGTTCGCCGTAAGAAAGAATTTCTTCTACGCCGTTTTTACCTAAACGTACTGGATGTGCAAAGTACTCTGCATCGCCATTTTCAACAGCAACGTAAGCGTAATCTACAACTTCTTCACCTTGTAGGCCTTTAACTAAAGACATACAAAAACGAGCTGCAGCAGCACCCATAGATAGCGTAGCTGAACCACCGCCTGCTTTAGCATTTACAACTTCAGTACCCGCATTTTGGATACGTGGAGTAAGTGCAGCAACTTCTTCATCAGTGAAAGAAACACCTTCAACTTGAGAAAGTAGAGGAAGAATGGTTGTGCCTGAGTGACCACCAATTACTGGTACTTTAACAGTTGCTACGTCTACGCCTTTAAGTTCAGCAACAAATGCTTCTGAACGAATAACGTCAAGCGTAGTAATACCGAATACGCGTTTAGCGTCGTAAGTACCTGCTTTTTTGAATACTTCAGCAACGATTGGAACTGTGCCATTTACTGGGTTAGTAATAATACCTACTAACGCTTTAGGACAACTAGCAACAATGCCTTCTGCTAAAGTTTTGATGATACCAGCATTTACATTAAATAAATCAGCACGATCCATACCTGGTTTACGTGGCATACCCGCTGGGATAAGAACGATGTCAGAGCCTTCAAGCGCTTTGTTTAATTCGTCTGCGCCAAAGCCTGCTACTTTAACATCTGTTGGGATGTGAGAAAGGTCAACCGCAACACCTGGTACTACTGGTGCAACATCATAAAGTGATAATTCAGAGCCAGCTGGTAAGCCTGTTTTTAATAATAAAGACAACGCTTGGCCGATACCGCCTGCAGCACCTAATACAGCAACTTTCATTGGAATTCTCCGTAATTTGAGGTAGGAAACATTTGTGGCTCTTAAGATAATGAAATTAGCGACTAAAAACAAATTTATCCTGTCTATTTCAAGTATATTTTCGACCATAGTCGTAAACTTTTGTGATTTAACGCATCAAACTGGCAAGTTAACTAAACAACTGCTGCATAATTATTCATTTTTGTGTAGAATTTGCGGCATAAATAACAAAAACGAATAAAGACTATGCAACCACAAGATAAACAAGAAGCACTGGTAAAAGCATTTAAATCACTATTAAAAGAAGAAAATTTTGGCTCTCAAGGCGAAATAGTTGATGCATTAAAAGATCAAGGCTTTGACAATATAAGCCAAAGTAAAGTATCGCGCATGCTAAGTAAATTTGGTGCTGTACGCACACGTAACGCCAAACAAGAAATGGTTTACTGCTTACCAGCTGAAATGGGTGTACCTACGGCTAAAAGCCCATTACGCCAATTAGTAATCGACATTATGCACAACGAAATGATGATCATTATTCGTACCAGTCCAGGTGCTGCTCAGCTTATTGCGCGTTTATTAGATTCATTAGGTAAAGCAGATGGCGTACTAGGAACAATTGCAGGCGACGATACTATTTTTATCGCTCCTGCTAAAATATCTGAAATAGATGTAACACTTGAACGTGTTCGCATTTTATTTGATACGGTTTAATAGCAAACTAAATTTGTTTTAAAAACCCGACTGAAGGCGCAAAGAAAGCAGAACCCATATCGGCTTGAGTAAAATCAAGCCAGTGGTCGTAACAATCCCCTTCCCCTAAACGACTATTAAGTACTTTTTCAAATGCGGTGCCCGTACAAGCGCATGTAATTGATAACATTCCCTGCTCATACACATCGCCATAAGGCATGCTCTGATTTAATAATAGCGGTTGTCCGTCTTCGTCTTTTAGCTCACTTCGCGAAGCATGGCTGGTTTCGATCGCGGGGGTAATTAGCGTGTTATCAAGGCGCGTACGCCCCATTATTTGTTCTTGCTCGCTCAATGATAAGTGCTGCCACATAGTTAAATCATGCTTATAACGCTGTACATGAATATAACTCCCCTGATCTTCAAAATTGCCAGGGTTACTAATTAAAGCCGTAGCGCGCTTTTTTCTTCCATGTGCGGTGTCGCCACCATAAACAAAACCATTAAAATCACGACCATCTAAAAAGCGAAAATTACGAATTTGCTCCACCAGCTCAACATCGGGGGCAAATAATTTTAAAATTTGCAGCGCAAATAAATGGTTAACGTCTTCACGGTCAGAGCGAATTTGCACAAATAAATCGCACGGTTGTACGCTCATTTGATGATCGCTATGGTTTATATTAGGAAAGCTCTGTAATTCGCTTGGGATGTATTCAGGGAGGATATGCGGCCAATATTGCGCACCAATAGCAACCATACAAGAGAGCATTGATTCTGAAAATTGATCGCTAAATTCTTCTTCAATAGCGCTTACTTGTTTTAACTTTGCGCGAAGTGATTCATCTTGACCATCAAACACATTAAAAAATAAGTGCAAACCGTGTAAGTTTGCTTCAGCACAAATCCCTGATTGCGCTTGCGCCATTGTTATTCCTTAGTTTTACAGATAAAAACACAGCGAATAACAAATTAATTACGATTCGAAAAAATTCACCGTGTGAGGTTTTATTTTTATTATAACCTGTTCATTATTTTCAAATGACTGGCCATATTGTGCAGCAACTTCAATTTCTTGTTTATCAATAACAAGTGAATAAACATACGCCGAACCAATAAAGCGACGACTTATGATTGTAGCTCGCTTGCTGAGTTTGTCACTTTGGTTATCTGCCACTAATTCTATTTGATGAGGGCGCACATATATAAGCCCTACGCTTACGTTTTGCTTACTCTCAACATAGGACTCGACTAAACCAAATGGTGTTTTGTATTCAGTTGCTGTTAATACTTCTGCGCTCAAGTATATGCCTTGACCCAGAAACTCTGCAACCTCCTTTGAACATGGAGCTGCAAAAAGCTGCTCAGGCGTGCCTTGTTGCTCAATTTTACCGCGATGCATAATGGCAAGTGTATCTGAAAAGGCAAACGCCTCTTCTTTTGAATGTGTAACAAACACAGCAGATACTTGGGTTGCCTTAATAATTCGACGTATATCGGCAATTAATTCAAAGCGTACTTGTGTGTCGATATTTGAAAAGGGCTCATCAAGTAGCAATAAACTAGGCTTATAAGCTAATGCACGAGCAATAGCTACACGCTGCTGTTGACCACCCGATAACTGATGCGGGAACCTGTCGGCACAGCCAATTAAATGTACCAGCTTAAGCATTTCATCAACGCGTTGCTGCTTTTGAGCTTTACTCATTTTACTAAGCCCAAATGCGATATTATTTGCTACCGTTAAATGCGGAAACAATGCATAATCTTGAAACATCATGCCGATGTTACGGTGCTCAGGCGAGACAAACGATTGCTCATCACTCACTAATTTACCGTCTATAAAAATAGACCCTTGCTTAGCTTCAATTAAACCTGCAATCGCTTTTAACGTGGTCGTTTTGCCGCACCCACTCGCTCCGAGTAGACAAACAATTTCATCTTTACCCACCGTTAAATCTAAATCGTGAATAACCTTTGTGCCGTTATAGTGATAGCTCACGCCTTGTAAAATTAAACTACTCATTTAACTACGCTGCTCCATAGAACGATTAATAAAATACAAAGGAATAAACCCAACAATAACAATAAATAATGCCGATATAGAAGCAAGCTCTAACTGCTCGTCACTCACATACTGAAATACATGAGTAGCTAAGCTTTCAAAATTAAACGGTCTGAGCAATAGCGCAGCCGGCAGTTCTTTCATGCACTCAATAAATACCAATAACGCAGCAGTAAGCAATCCTCTTCGCAGTAAAGGTAGGTGCACTAAACGCAGTGTTTGTCCTTGGCTTTTACCCATTGATTGGCTTGCCATATCAAGTGATGGGCTAATACGTAAAAAACTCGACTCAATTGCTCCGTGTGCAATGGCGTAAAACCTAACAATATAAGCAATAATAATAGTAAAAATGCTACCTGTAAGCAGCAAGCCAATATCTAAATTATACGGCTCGAGCGCTGTGTTAATGGTGTTCTCTAATAACGTAAGCGGTAATAAAACCGCAATAGCGAGTACAGTTCCTGGCAACGCATAACCTGTGCTTGCTAAACGCCCGGGAATAAGCGGATACGCTTGCTTTGCCACACGCTGATAAAAAACGACAAAAACACTCAACGTAATCGTTATTAGGCTCACAACCCCAGCCACTTTTAAACTTTGCCAAGCGTAACTAAAAAACTCTACATTCCATGCTTTATCAAAGTAGGTAATGGCGTAATTTATAAGTACTGCAATAGGGATTACAAACGCGATAAATAAAATAAAGCTGCAAAATGCCGTTGCGAGCCAAGCTGACTTTCCTTTTAATACATAGAGAGATTCACTATTTACACTTGATTGGCGCTCAAATACCGCTTGGTTACGACGACTAAAGCGCTCTGCCATTAATGCTAAAAATAACAGTAATAACATCACACCCGATATTTTAGCTGCCGCTGTAAGTGAGTAATAACCAAACCACGTATCGTATACGGCAGTCGTTAATGTACTTACGGCAAAATAACTCACTGTTGCAAAGTCAGCCATGGTTTCCATACTTATAAGCGCAAGAGCCGCCACAATAGCCCCACGAGAGAGTACTAAGCTTACTTTAAAGAAACTTTGCCAAGGAGATAATCCCATTAACTGGCTAGCTTGTACTAATTTGAATGACTGCTCGCGAAGAGCCGTTTTAAAAATCAAAAATAAATACGGATAAAGCACCAAGGCAATCATAACGATGGCGCCGGGTAATGTACGTATATCAAAAAACCAATAGTCATTAGGCGATTGCCAACCAAACCATTCTCTCAGCGCTATTTGCACCGGGCCCGCATAATCTAATAAATCAGTGTATACATAGGCAATAATATAGGTGGGCATAGCAAGGGGCAGCATAAGTGCCCATTCAAACTGTTTTTTACCCGGGAAACTACAGTAAGCCGTTAGCCATCCAAGTGGCAAAGCTATGGCGCAGCTAAGGACGCAAACACCTAAAACAAGCAATACGGTATTGGTTATGTAATCCCAAAGCACGGTATCCCACAGGTGGGAAAACACCTCAGAGCTACCTTGTAGAGATTCAAAAAGAAGAAAAAACAACGGGGCCGATAGAATTAAGCCAGTCGACCACGCAAAGAGCTGCCATTTAGACAGCTTAAATTTATTAGTCATTAAAGATCGAACTTCACCTCATCAATTAGCTTAAGCGCTAACGGACGATATTTACTAATCTCATCAAGTGGCAAGCTGTCTTCTTTAAAACTCCCCCAAGAGGCAACCAAACTTGATAGTTCAACACCCGACTTAACTGGATACTCCATATTTAATGAGGCATACATGTTTTGTGCTTTGCTGTCGGTCATATACTCTATGAGCTTTAATGCATTTTCAGGGTTTTTAGCATATTTGGTAATAACCGCACCCGAAACATTTATGTGTGAGCCACGATTAGTTTGATTCGGAAAGTTAATATTTACGGCTTCAGCCCAACCTTTTTGTTCTTTATCTTCTAGCATTTTACCAAGGTAGTAACTATTACCTAATGCCAAGTTACATAAACCTTCTTTAACGGCTTTAACTTGAGCACGATCGTTACCTTGAGGTTTACGTGCTAAATTAGCCTTAACACCTTCAAGCCACTCTTTGGTTTGCGCTTCACCATGGTGTGCAATCATAGAAGCCACTAAACCTAAGTTATATGGATGCTTGCCAGAACGCGTACAAATTTGTCCTTTGTATTTAGGATCTGCTAAATCTTCATAAGTGAGCTTAGGTAACGCACCAATTCGCTCTTTTGATGAATACACATTACGCACTCGCTTAGTGAGCGCGACCCATTGGCCATCACCGCCACGAAAAGCTGCAGGCACGTTATTATTTACACTGTCACTTTTTATAGTTTGTGTTAATTTTAAATCTTCTAATTGAATAAGCGCACTAAAGTTAGAGGTTAATACTAAATCGGCTTTACTATGTTTACCTTCGCGTTTAACACGCTCAATTAACCCTTTTTTAGCAAAAACAACATTGGTTTTTATTCCCGTTTGTTTTGTAAAATCGTCTAAAATTGGCTGAATCAAAAACGGCTGACGAAAAGAATAGATATTAACAACGTCACTTGCAAAGGCTGGTGCCGATGCTGCTAATCCTAAAACAAGTGTAAATACTGTCTTCATTATTTCACCTAAATAATTGTTATTATCATCGAATTCTACCGCGCTCATTCAAAAAGTGCACACTTTAAATAAATGTAAATATGTAAATAACACCCAAAAAGGAAATGCCGTGTAAGAGATGTCTCACGGATGTGACAGCTAATGAGTAAAAATCAAGATAAAAAACACACAAAAACAACCTAACCAACTGTATTTATTGGATATTCACATTATTACTATTGCATAAATACTAATTGAACGTAGTTTTATCCCTATTTTAGTTGCTCTATTGCACTATAATTTACGCATCAACCAAGCAATGACGCTTATTGAGTAAAAGGAAATGGACTGCTTACTCAACCAACCAATGATTAGGTTACCAGGACAACACGGATTTTAGGACAGGCTCAGGATGAGTATCACAACGCGATGTTGTAAAAAGGACAGCGTCAGGAAGATGCGAAAAGGATAACAACACGGCTAAGTTGTTTAACAGGATGTTTAAGGAATAAGTGGACAGGCCTTTAAGGCAACACAATGGATTGGTTAAAATAGGGATACACTAGGAAGTGTAATTAAGGATTTGGTAATAGTATTTACCCTACAGGATGTTTAGGAATTTAAGGATACAGGCCCGGATGGTCTACATTACATAGAACTAAAAAGTAATATAGTAATAAACATGGATTAGTAAAAATTGGAGTTGATTAAGTTCAATTGCAGGATGCAGAAAATTAGAAGATTCCGCAAGCGCGCCTAGAGATAGAGCGCGCTTTTCTTTGCCTAAAATTTGGGTTTAGTAAAGCTCTAAGCAACTACCACTAACTTTTGCAGGGTAATACTGCATCCCAGCTAATCAATATTAATACCTTCAAATACTTTATTAATATTTTAAATTTCGCTAAGTTTTTCATTAATTGCGCCGATAACTAAGTAACGCAAGGATCATAAATACTCAATGGATATGAATTTTAAAATGCCGCAAAGCAATACCTTTTTATGTAAAGTATCAGACGCAAGTACAGCAAAACCAATTGGTGTTTTTAGTGCCCAAACTCCCAACGAAAATCCGTATAAAGCTTTATTTAGCCCCAAAGGTTATAACTTTTTAAATATGCCAATGAGTGAGTTTAAAAACATACTTAACGTAATTATCCAGTTAGAAAGCGATATTTCTATTAGTAAATGGGGTGAGGGTTCTCGACCTGATGAATTTAGTTATCAGCTTAATAGAATAGCAAACGCTATTGCGACTACTCACTTTAAGGGAAAAACCGATATTAGCTGTTACTTTTTAAAGCGAGTCGAAGAGGCTAAGGATATGATTGGTGAGGACTGCACCTCGTTTATTCAGGCTCACAATAGCGTAAGCCAATTATATAATACGGTTTTACAATTAACATCTGAAGAAGGCTTCAGAGCAATTCAAAATAAAGCACTTGCTCACTTAAAAGAGCAGCAAGCTTTCGCTTAACTGCGTAAAACTACTCTTCTAGCAGTCGGCCTTTATTGCGCTTACCAAGCAAATACGCATCACGAAACTTAATAAAATGCTGTTCTAATTTAGAAGATGCATCCATTTCTCCCGCAAGCGCTAGCACCATAATAGCCACTTCAGCAGTGCCTAGTTGATGCGCATGAGGGGCAACACGTAATCGGTAATCAGATAGTTTATCAGCAGTAACAGAAAGTACAGGCAAGTTATCTAAGTATGGGCTTTTGCGAATCATTTTTTTAGCTTCACGCCAGGTACCATCTAAAAATATAAATAGCGGTTTTTTACCCTCTTCAATACTTATTTCGGTAATGGCCCTGCCCTCTTCTACATCTTCAGCAGGGAATACTACCATTGGCTGATATTGTGAATCGCTTATCAAAGCTAAAAGAGCGGGGTTAGGGTCTGTTCTATCCCATCTAAATGCGTGGTTATCTGGCACTATTTCAGCAATTAAGCGCCCAGTATTAGAAGGTTTAAAACTTTCATTGTGATACATTAATAAGCACACAGCGGCTTTACAATCTGCATGCTCAACACCTTTACAAATACAGTAGTGCTTAGCTATTAAGCATTGCTCACAGCGATCTAATTTACCGCCTCGAGCATTAAACTCTCGACGGGATTCACTTATTTGTTGAGCGCGTAATGCTAAAACTGAGTTTTTCACTGTATTTACCTTCAATTAATTAAGCGCGCATTGTAGCTATATTTGGTGATAATAGATATGTAAGGGCTGTGAGATGGATATTCTAGCGCTCAGGTTAGGCATCAACAAAGTAATAAAAACCCGTATGCGGAGTTTACCTCGCGCAAGTTTTTAATTTAACAAGCGCCCCCGTAGTCGCGAGTTTACCTCGCGCAATTTTTTGAATTTAAAAAACGCGGCATAAAGCCGCACCTACGCATAATTAAAACCTGCTCTTTCACCCATAAAAAAACCCAAGCCAGGCTTGGGTTTTTCAAACAAATGCTAAAAAGTTAAATTACTTCTTTTTAACTGCTTTTTTGTTTGGTAAGTCAGTGATCGAACCTTCAAAAATTTCAGCTGCAAGGCCGATTGATTCATTCAATGTAGGGTGAGCATGAATAGTAAGCGCTAAGTCTTCACCATCAGCACCCATTTCAATACCTAAACCGATTTCGCCAAGCATTTCGCCCGCGTTAATACCGATCATAGCACCACCGATTATACGGCCACTTTCTTTATCAAAAATAAGTTTAGTAGAACCTTCAGTACGAGATGATGCAATAGCACGACCAGAAGCTGCCCACGGGAATACCGCAGTTTCAATTTTTAGGCCTTGCTCTTTTGCTTCTTTCTCAGTAACACCTACCCAAGCGATTTCTGGGTCAGTATACGCAATCGAAGGAATACATTTAGGGTCGAAGAAATGCTTCTGACCAGAAATAACTTCTGCAGCAACATGACCTTCATGAACCGCTTTATGCGCAAGCATAGGCTGGCCAACTAAGTCACCAATTGCAAAAATATGGCTTACGTTAGTACGTAGTTGCTTATCAACATTAATAAAGCCACGCTCATCAACGTTTACGCCCGCTTTTTCAGCATCAAGTAAGTTACCGTTTGGAGTACGGCCAACTGCAACAAGCACTTTGTCGTAACGTACAGGTTCTGCTGGTGCATTTTTACCTTCAAACGTTACGTATAAGCCATCTTTTTTAGCTTCAACACCAACAACTTTAGTTGAAAGCATTACGTTGAATTTTTTGCTTACGTATTTTTGGTAAATTTTGATAATGTCTTTATCAGCTGCTGGAACTAATTGGTCAGCAAATTCTACAACATCAATTGCAGAACCTAGTGCACGGTAAACCGTACCCATTTCAAGACCGATAATACCACCACCAAGTACAAGTAGCTTTTCTGGTACATCTTTAAGCTCTAGCGCGCCAGTTGAATCAATTACACGGTCATCTTGTGGGATGAAAGGTAAGTTAACTGGTTTAGAACCTGCTGCAATAATCGCGTTATCAAACGTGATAGTTGTAGAGTCTTTCTCGCCTTCAACTACTAAAGTATTGCTGCCAGTGAATTTGCCGTAACCAGATACAACTTTCACTTTACGCATTTTAGCCATGCCCTCTAGTCCACCAGTTAACTGGCCAACTACAGAATCTTTCCAAGTACGAACTTGGTCAAGATCGATCTTTGGTGCGCCAAAAGTAACACCATGAGATGACATTTCAGCTGCATCATCAATCACTTTAGCTACGTGTAAAAGTGCTTTTGAAGGAATACAACCAACATTAAGACATACGCCGCCTAATGTTTCACGAGATTCTACCAATGTAACTTCTAAGCCCAAGTCAGCAGCGCGGAATGCCGCAGAGTAACCACCAGGACCACCGCCTAGTACAACAACTTGAGTTTTTAATTCGTTGCTCATGCTATTACCTTAATTGTTTGAACGGGACACTGCCCTAAAGTTTAACTGCCATGTTTCTGCAAGGCAGAAAGTGAGAGCAGATCACAAATTTGTGCAAAGATTGTATCATTGCAAATGGTAAAAATCCCAGCTAAAAACAACTGGCTGGGATTTGATTCTATTCATTGTCCAGCGATTACATCACCAATTGGCGAATATCGCTCATGTAACTTGCAAGAGTCACAGTAAAGCGTGCAGCTAAGGCTCCGTCAATAACCCTATGGTCGTATGACATAGACAGCGGAACCATTAGTTTTGGTTCAAACTCTTTGCCATTCCATTTAGGTTTCATTTCAGATTTAGACACACCTAAAATAGCAACTTCTGGTGCATTAACAATCGGCGTAAATGCCGTACCGCCAATACCGCCAAGGCTAGAAATAGTAAAACAACCACCTTGCATATCAGACGATGTAAGCTTCCCGTCACGTGCTTTAACAGATACTTCCATTAATTCGCGTGATAGTTCAATAATGCCTTTTTTATCAACATCTTTAAACACTGGTACAACTAAACCGTTTGGCGTATCAACTGCAACACCAATGTTAATGTACTTTTTAAGGATTAAGCTTTCGCCGTCCTCAGAAAGCGATGAGTTGAATTTTGGAAATTCAGCAAGTGCTTTTGCAGCTGCTTTCATTACAAACACAAGCGGCGTAATTTTAACACCCAGCTTTTTCTTCTCGCTAAGCACATTTTGCTCTTTACGGAATACTTCAAGGCTTGTGATATCAGCTTCGTCAAACTGTGTAACATGTGGGATTTGCACCCAGTTACGGTGTAAGTTTTTGCCTGATAGCTTTTGAATACGAGACAGCTTTTGCTCTTCAATTTCGCCAAACTTAGCAAAATCAACTTTAGGCCATGGAATAAGACCAAGCTCGCTACCACCAGCGCTACTACCTGCTGACAATTGACCAGACTCAACTTGCTTAACTAAGTTTTTAACGTAGTTTTGCACGTCTTCTTTAACTATACGGGCTTTGCGACCAGTGCCTTTAACATTAGCTAGGTTAATACCAAACTCACGCGCTAAACGGCGAACAACAGGTGATGCATGAGCATACGCGCTGTTTTCTGTGAAGCTTTCATTACTTGCTTTTGCAGGTGCTGCTTGAGCCGGTGCCGACTCAGTTTTAGCCGCAGCTGCAGGTGCTGATTTTTCAGCTGGTGCAGGTGCTGCTACTGGCGCGCTGCCTGCAACTTCAAATACAAAAATTAATGAGCCAGTCGATACTTTATCGCCAGCGGCTACTTTAATTTCTTTAACTGTACCTGCAAATGGAGCTGGTACTTCCATTGCAGCTTTGTCGCCTTCAACGTTTAAGATTGATTGATCTTCTTCAACCGTATCGCCAACTGCAACCATAATTTCAGTTACTTCAACTTCATCGCCACCAATATCAGGTACATTAACTTCTTTAGTACTTGGTGCTGCATTTGCTGTTGAGCTAGCTGCTGGCGCTTCTACAGGAGCCGACTCTTTAGCCGGTGCTGCAGATTCACTTCCTGCTACTTCAAAAACAAACACTAATGAGCCTGTTTTAACTGTATCGCCAGCGGCGACTTTAATTTCTTTAACTATACCGGCAAATGGAGCGGGAACTTCCATTGCTGCCTTGTCGCCTTCCACGTTTAAGATAGATTGCTCTTCTGAAACGGTGTCGCCAACAGCAACCATGATTTCAGTTACTTCAACTTCATCATCGCCAATGTCTGGTACGGTTACTTCTTTAGTTGAAGAACCTGTAGAAGCAGCAGGTGCTGCCTCTTCAGATTTAGCTGGAGCAGCGGCTGATGCTTTTTCTTCACCAGTGCTTTCACTCTCGCCTTCAAACAAAAATACTAAAGAGCCAGTTGTAACGGTGTCGCCAACGTTTACTTTAATCTCTTTCACTGTACCCGCTTGCGAAGCAGGTATTTCCATTGATGCTTTGTCGCCTTCAACATTAAGTAATGATTGGTCAACATCTACTTTGTCGCCAACGCTTACTAATATTTCGGTTACTTCTACTTCGTCGTCACCAATATCTGGTACTTTAATTTCAATACTCATTGCAAACCTCTTATGCGTACAGTGGGTTAAGTTTGTTAGTGTCGATGTTGAACTTTTTAAGTGCTTCAACAACTACTGACTTCTCAACTTCACCGCGTTTAGCAAGTTCAGATAACGTAGCAACAACAACGTAGCCCGCGTTAACTTCAAAGTGACGACGTAGGTTTTCACGGCTATCAGAACGACCGTAACCATCTGTACCTAGCACTTTGTAGTTGCTGCTTGGAATAAATGAACGCGCTTGTTCTGCGTAGTTTTTCATGTAATCCGTTGCTGCAACAGTCACAGAGTCGTTTAATACGCTTGTGATGAATGCTGTTTTTTGCTCGCCTTCAGGGTTAAGCATGTTGAAACGTTCAACATCTTGACCTTCACGCGTTAATTCGTTGAAAGACGTTACAGAGAACACGTCAGACGCAATGCCATACTCTTCGCTTAGAATCGTAGCGGCTTTACGTACTTCAGTCATAATAGTACCTGAGCTTAATAGCTGTACGTTGGCTTTTTTACCTTCGTAACTTTCAAGCTTATAAATACCTTTACGAATACCTTCTTCAGCGCCTTCTGGCATAGCTGGCTGATGGTAGTTTTCGTTCATAAGCGTTAGGTAGTAGTAAATATTTTCTTGGTCATCACCGTACATACGACGAATACCGTCTTGTACAATAACAGCTACTTCAAACGCGTAAGTTGGGTCATATGAAATACAGTTAGGAACCGTATTAGCAAGAATATGACTGTGACCATCTTCGTGTTGCAAGCCTTCACCATTTAGCGTTGTACGACCCGCAGTAGCACCTAATAAGAAACCACGTGCTTGTTGATCGCCCGCCATCCATGCCATGTCACCAACGCGTTGGAAACCAAACATAGAGTAGTAAATGTAGAATGGGATCATTGGTAAATCGTTAGTGCTGTATGAAGTTGCAGCAGCAACCCATGACGACATTGCACCTAACTCATTAATACCTTCTTGAAGCACTTGCCCTGATACAGTTTCTTTATAATAAGAAACAATATCACGATCCTGTGGCGTATAGTTTTGGCCATGCGGGTTATAAATACCGATTTGACGGAATAAACCTTCCATACCAAATGTACGCGCTTCATCGGCAATAATTGGTACGATGTTTTTACCAATGCCTTTATCTTTTAATAAGATATTAAGTGCACGAACAAAACCCATAGTGGTTGAAATATCACGCTTTTGCTCTTCAAGTAGCGGCTTAAACGCGTCTACTTCTGGCAACTTAAGTTTTTCACTAAAACGTGGGATACGCTTAGGTGTATAACCTTTAAGTTCATCACGACGAGCATGTAGATATTTATACTCAGGTGAACCTTCTTCAAGCTCTAAATAAGGTAGTTCTGCAAGTTGCTCTTCAGATACTAAATCATCAAGACCAAGGCGTGAACGTAAATGCGCAACATGCGACATGTCCATTTTTTTCACTTGGTGCGCAATGTTTTTACCTTCAGCTGCTTCACCCATGCCGTAACCTTTTACAGTTTTAGCAAGAATTACAGTTGGACGGCCTTTAGTGTCTTCTGCTTTTTTAAATGCAGCAAATAATTTTGATGACTCATGACCACCACGCTTAAGCGCGAAAATTTCGTCATCTGTCATGTCAGCAACAAGTGCAGCTGTTTCTGGGTAACGACCAAAGAAGTTTTCGCGTACATACGCGCCATCTTTAGCTTTATATGTTTGGTAATCGCCATCAACAGTTTCGTTCATTAACTGTAGTAATTTACCCGTTGTGTCTTTAGCTAGAAGAATATCCCAACCGCTGCCCCACACTAGTTTAATTACGTTCCAGCCAGCGCCTTTAAACAAGCCTTCCAGCTCTTGAATAATTTTACCGTTACCCATAACTGGGCCGTCTAAACGCTGTAAGTTACAGTTAACTAAGTAACAAAGGTTATCTAGTTTTTCACGTGCAGCAAAAGAGATTGCACCGCGTGATTCTGGCTCATCCATTTCACCGTCACCTAAAAACGCGTATACACGTTGGTTTTTAGTATCTTTTAAGCCACGACCATCTAAGTATTTTAAGAAGCGCGCTTGGTAAATAGACGAAATAGGACCTAAGCCCATTGATACCGTAGGGAACTGCCAAAATTCAGGCATTAACTTAGGGTGTGGGTACGATGGTAAGCCTTCGCCATCAACTTCTTGGCGGAAGTTATCTAGTTGTGCAGCCGATAAACGACCTTCAACAAATGCACGTGCATAAATACCAGGAGAAATATGACCTTGGTAATAAACTAAGTCACCACCGTCTACATCATTTGGCGCTTTAAAAAAGTGGTTAAAACACACTTCATAAAATGCAGCAGATGATTGGTAAGACGCCATATGGCCGCCTAAGTCGAGATCTTTTTTAGATGCACGTAGAACGATCATAATCGCGTTCCAACGTATAATTGAACGAATACGACGCTCAAGATTTACATCACCTGGGTAAGCAGGTTCTTGATCTACAGGAATAGTATTAACGTAGTTCGTGGTAATACCCGTTGGCATATCAACGCCGTCTAAACGGGCTTGCTCTAATACTTGCTCAAGTAAAAACTGAGCTCGTTCAACACCTTCTTCGCGCACAACTGATTCAAGAGCTTGTAACCACTCTTGTGTTTCTAGCGCGTCTACGTCAATTTTATTGACTTCAGACATATGGAGGTTTCCTTATGTTTAAAATACGAATATTGTTAATTTAATATCACAGCTACTTAATTTGTGTGTTCAAAGTAGTTATGTACTAACTTAATTTTGTTTAGTGCGTCTTAAACTACGTTCAATTCGCGAATGTTCTTTGCCTGCTTCAAGTAGTGCTTCTTCGATAAATGCTAAGTGCGCATTACTTGCTAAACGGGCTTGTTCTGGATTACCGTCAATAACGGCATCCATTAATAAACGCCTGTGTTGGGCTAATTGACTGCTAATATCTGACTTTTTTAATAAAACAGTTAAATTTTGCAATACATTTTGCTCAAGCAGCGCTTTCATGCCTCTTACTAAATGCAGTAACACCACATTATGCGAAGCTTCTGCCACGCTAAAGTGAAATGCATTAATTGCTTTTGCTTTTTGCTGTAAATCATCATTAACTAGGGCAATTTTATCAAAGCTTTCTTTCACTTTGCTAAAATCGTTGCTGGTCCCGCGCAGTGCCGCGTAGTAAGCAGCAATCCCTTCTAATGCATGACGAAATTCAAGTAAATCAAACTGCGACTCAGGGTGTTTACTAATCAAATCAAAAAGTGGATCAGTAAGCCCTTCTTCGAGCTGATTTTTTACAAACGTGCCGCCACCCTGGCGACGCGTAACTAAACCTTTCGCTTCTAATTTTTGAATTGCCTCACGCAGTGACGGGCGAGACACTTCAAATTGCTTTGCTAGTTCACGCTCTGGTGGCAACTTTTCACCTGGTGCTAACGAGCCTTCAAGAATCATGTTCTCGAGTTGCTGTAAAATAACATCAGATAACTTTGCTGCTTTGATCTTTAAAGACATGAATCAACGTCCGCGTTGTATAAATACCAAGAGCCCATAAAGCGGGGCTTTGAGTAGTATGATTTACCCAAAAGGTAAATTGGTCATACCAAAAATTTTCAATACGGTATCAAAAACCTTATTAGCTGTCAATTTACAGGTAACTTGAGCAATTAAAGTAGCGTAACGCATTTTGAACGAAGATTAAACAATGCGCAATTTACAAAAATTGTTATAACGTTAATAGGATGAAAACAATTGGTCTGACCAGAAGAAATTAGAATATTAGCTCTATTTTATTGTGTTTAAAAATTGCAGGAAGAGATTAAAGTACCTTACATTGCATAAGGTACTTTATTAAAAAGGTATTAACTTAAGACAGTCCACCAAATAATGTAAGTAGTGCTATAAGTACTAAGTAAAATAATACATTGCGCTTAACAAGCTTAATCATACAAGTGGCCTCGTAGGTACAGCCGTAATAACGCTTTTCAACTTGCTCTGCAGCCAGCGCAGTACATGTTACTACTTCTCGGTTTGGAGATTTAAAGTTAAGTACGTAACGTAGCCAACAGCTTGTGCCTTTATTAAAGTTACCTATTACTAAATAACCAAAGCTGGTAATACGTGCAGGTAACCAGTCGAGCCAAAACAATAATTTATGTATAAGTTTAAAACGCTTAGCAAATATTACTTTATGATCTTCTCGTACTAAATCAGCTAAAGTACGTACCAGTGCATATAAAACCGCACCTGGCGCGCCTAAAACAACAAACCAAAAAATAACCGCGCAGTAAAATCTAAAGTTTACCCACGCCAATGTTTGCCCAAAGGTTTCGCCACCATCTTGATCATCAGTACGCTTTTGACCTATTTGCAACGCATATAAAGATGCAGCAGTACCGTCATCTCGCGTTAACGCATTTAAATACGACTTATATAAAGCACGCTGCTTAGCACAACCAAAGCAAACCAAAAGCACCGCGATATTAATGCCCAACTGCCACAAAACAAAATCAGATAAACAATAAATTAGTGCCATCGCAATCACTGGAAGTAAAAGCCAAATTAAAAAGCCCGGTGCTGAGCTAAATAAGCCCTTATCACCAAGTAATTTATTAGAGCGATTTAAATAACCATTTGCGTAATAACTTATCTGCCAGTAATTAGACCGAGCGCCTAAGCGCTCTAGTATTAATGCAATTATTATAGAAACTAAAATCATGGGAATAACTCTCTTAACTTAGTTGTTCAAGCATATTAAAAAACAATGGCCAATTAAAGCTACTGCCAGGATCGGTTTTACGCCCAGGGGCAATATCGCAATGCCCAACAATACGCGAAGGGGTAATTTTTGGATAGCGTTGCATTATAGATTTACTAATAATAGTTAATGTTTTGTACTGTGCTAAAGAATATGGAGCGGTGTCGGTACCTTCAAGCTCAATGCCAATGCTAAAGTTATTACAAGCAGGTACCCCCTCAAACTCAGATTGCCCTGCATGCCAAGCGCGCTTTTCAAAAGGCACGTATTGTATAACCTCACCGGTGCGCTTTATAAAGCAATGGGCCGATACACGTAAATTCTTTAAGTCACTAAAACTCGGATGAGCATTGCAATCAATGCACCCCATAAATAACTCATCAACGAAAGGTGTACCAAACTGCCCTGCTGGCAATGATATATTGTGAATCACCAATAAAGAAATATCAGCCTCATCAGGGCGCTCATCAAAATGCGAACAAGGCCGCTGCGCTACCGTACTTAAAACACCGTCTAAATCTATTTTCATGATACGTTTATTATATAAATATCAAGATATACATAGCACTGATGCTAATGGATTTATTAAAAAAATGATAGTAACAAGCGAGGTATAAAACCTCACCTACAAATAATTCAAACCCACACGTAGGTGCGAATTTACATCCGCTCATGTAACATAACTTTTGAAATTAAAAGCGAGGTATAAAACCTCACCTACAGATAATTCAAACCCATAGGTAGGTACGAATTTACTTCAAGCGCTTATCTTTATATTAGCGAAAAGGCAATCGCTTCTCTTTCTTTTATAAACATAGTAAAATTTGCTTAATTTATTAACGCTTATGAGCTTTTATTATGTCTATCCCGCACTCTTTAGTTAGCCAACTTGTCACTCTTGCACTCGACGAAGATCTAAATTATCAAACAGCTCAAGAAGGCGATATTACCGCGCAGCTTATCCCTCAGAGCGAGCAAGCCAACGCAAAAGTAATCACCCGCGAAGACTGCATTTTTTGCGGAAAAGACATCATCCTTGAAGTATTCAAACAAGTAGACCCAAGCGTTAAAGTTAATGTACTAATAAACGACGGCGACGCAGTTAAAGCAAACAGCACATTATTTACCGCTATTGGCTCGGCTCGTTCAATATTAACTGCCGAACGTACAGCACTTAACTTTGTGCAAACGTTATCAGGCACTGCAACTACTACAGCACATTATGTAAAAGAGCTGAGCGGTACAACTACGCAACTACTCGATACACGCAAAACCATACCTGGTCTGCGCGCTCTTCAAAAATACGCAGTAAAATGTGGAGGGGGTGCAAACCATCGAATTGGATTATTTGACGCTTTTTTAATTAAAGAAAATCATATAGCGGCTTGTGGCACAATAAACAAAGCAGTAGCTCAAGCTAAACAAAACCACCCAAACAAACCTGTCGAAGTAGAAGTAGAATCACTCCCTGAACTTAAGCAAGCGATTGAGGCAGGTGCCGACATAGTAATGCTCGACAACTTTAGCGTAGAACAAATTAAACAAGCCGTAATTTTGACCAACAAGCGTGCAAAATTAGAGGTTTCAGGCAATATGACCCTAGAAACGCTCAAAACTTATTCACAAGCCGGCGTCGATTTTATATCAAGCGGAGCGTTAACAAAAAACTTACAATCAATCGATTTATCGATGCGTTTTGAACAATTTTAAAGCAACAACTGCCAATTAATACCGCTAATCGATTGACAAGTTAAGTAAAAAAGCATTAAATAACCCGAAAGGCTTACTTTGTAACATTTTGTTAAATAAAATCGCTTTTTTATAAGAAGATACGTGCTAAATACTAAAATAAAATGGTAGACTAATTCTGTTGTACTATTTTATTTTAAAAGGTAGTCATAAATAACTAGTACCTTTAGTTTTTAAAGACATAATTAAAAACTAAAGCAACTAAACTACTTACTTTATGCCTATACTATTTGTTGCTACAACATGTAGTGCACTTAGTAAACTTTTATAATTAGTACTAAACATAATGAATTCACATACGGCTTTTGTGTTTCATACTCTAAAGCTAAAGTGTAATAAAATTAATTTTAAGTAAAACTGTAAAGTAAATCAGTTAAATTAAGTGAGGCATTTTGCCGCTTAAATGATTTAAGTTACAAAAATCTATCCTTTAGGAGAGGAAACATGAAAACAATGACTCAAAAACAACAGGGTTTCACCCTAATTGAATTAATGATTGTAGTAGCAATCATCGGTATTCTTGCTGCAATTGCATTGCCACAGTATCAAGGTTACACGGCAAAATCTCAAGCAACTGCTTGTTATCAAGAAATTGCGCCAGGTAAAACTCAGTTTGAAATTTTAACATTAGACGGTACCGGAGTTACTCCTAATGCTGCGAGTGGCTCAGAAATTGGTTTGGGAGATGCAAAATCATGTTCTCTTCATGCTGTTACAGCAACTACAATTGTAGGTACTTTGCAAGGTAGTGCACCTATAGATGGAGAAACACTTACACTGACTCGTAATGCTAATAGCGGTGCATGGACTTGTACTGCGAGTGGGACTATCGATGATTCATTATTACCTGAAGAATGTAGATAGAAGTAAAACTTAGTTCAAAGTAAGTTTGAGCCATAAGTACTATGAACAAAAATGGCTTTACAACAATTGAACTAATGATATCAATACTTATACTCGCTATTATAGCGAGTATAAGCTTTTCTATATATCAGAAGTTTTACTCTAAAACTCTTATTTTTGGTTGTTTCGCCGAAATATCAACCGCGCGTTCGGCTTTCGAAATAATAAAAAATGAAAACATAAATATCATACCGTCCGATAATTTAAGCCAATTAAATATTAATTCGGCAGCATCCTGCAAATATCATCAAATAAAAGTAGATGAGATAATCGGCCACATAGCGGATGGGAATAATATCTCTGGTTCAAAAATAAGTTTAACTAGAAATCCTGTTAGTGCAGAATGGCAATGTCAAATTTATGATACCCCTTCTAAATTTCAAAGTGATTATTTACCTAATAGTTGTACATTAAAGTAAGTTATACACCGATTAATTAAGGCTCTACGATGTCTAAAAAAAGTGATAAAAAAGACATAAGTACATTTCAGTGGGTAGGCGTTAGCGCCAGAGGGAAACGCCTTGAAGGAGAGCTTAGCGGGAATAGTATCGCACTAGTAAAAGCACAACTTCGAAAACAAGGTATAACGCCTTCAAAAGTAAAGCGTAAAGCAAAGCCCTTATTCGGTCTTCAAAGCGTTCAAAAAATCACCCCTAAAGATATATCCCTAGTCACTCGTCAAATTGCCACCATGCTGATGGCGGGCGTTCCGTTAATACAATCTATTGAGATGATAGGTACCGGTGCAACAAATAAGAGCCTTGGTAAACTCATGGAAACCATTGCAGATGAAGTTAAGGCAGGCCAACCATTATCTACAGCACTTAGAAAACACCCCCGCTATTTTGATGATTTATATTGTGATTTAGTTGCATCAGGCGAGCAGTCAGGTGCGCTTGATAGAATATTTGATCGCGTGGCTTTATACAAAGAAAAGTCTGAAGCACTAAAATCGAAAATTAAAAAAGCGATGTTTTACCCTATTTCAGTATTAGTTGTTGCTCTTATAGTAACCTCTATCCTGCTCATTTTTGTTGTACCCCAGTTTCAAGAAATATTCGCAGGCTTTGGTGCTGAGCTTCCTCCATTCACTTTATTTGTTATTGGCATATCAGACTTTATGCAAGCGTATTGGTGGATTATTCTTATTGGAATGTTTGCTTTTGGATACGCGTTTAAAGAAGCTAAATTAAGAAGTTTAAAATTAAGAGATGCAACCGACCGAGCAATACTAAAACTGCCTGTTATTGGCATGATTTTAAATAAAGCAGCAGTTGCTCGTTATGCACGAACGCTTTCGACCACTTTTGCTGCTGGTGTGCCGCTGGTTGATGCGCTTGACTCTGCCGCTGGGGCTTCCGGCAATGCAGTATATCGTTATGCCATTTTAGATATTAAAGTGGAAGTGAGCTCTGGTAATCAGATGAACTGGGCTATGCGCAACTCTAAAATTTTCCCTGATATGGTAATACAAATGGTCGCTATTGGTGAGGAGTCCGGCTCATTAGACGGCATGCTCGCGAAAGTGGCTACTATTTACGAACAAGAAGTTGATGATGCAGTAGATGGCCTTTCAAGCTTGCTTGAGCCACTTATTATGGCCGTACTTGGTGTACTTGTTGGTGGCTTAATTATCGCGATGTACTTGCCTATTTTCCAACTTGGCGCTGTAATTTAATTACCAAAAATAGCAATTTACAGGAAATAAAAGAGAAGCTTACTTTTTTGATAAGGTATAGCTATTAATGTCCTCTCATTTACTCTCTTTTATTTCTCTTTGTGATAATAATTTCACTTAATTTTTAGAACAATTTTCAGGTAATATGATGCAAAGTATTATTGAAGTAATGCAAAGCCAATTGTGGTTTTATTTAACAACAGTTGGCTTAGTAAGTTTATGTATTGGTAGTTTTTTAAATGTGGTTATTTATCGCTTACCATTGATGATGCAACGTGAGTGGCAAAGTGAATGCAGATTACTGTTAGAAGATGAACTTACAGCTAATAAACCTAGACAAGCCAATATCAGCGAGCCTTTTAACCTATTAAAACCCAATTCTACCTGCCCCAAATGTAAAACTGCCATTAAGCCTTGGCAGAATATTCCTATTATTAGTTGGTTAGCACTTAAAGGTAAATGTGCAAGCTGCAGTAACCCTATTTCGGCTCGCTATCCTGCTGTAGAACTAATTACTGCCCTATTAAGTTTAATTGTTGCCTATAGCTTTGGTGCGACCGAGCAAGCCCTTTTATATATTTTTGTAACGTGGATTTTAGTTGCACTGACCTTTATTGATATTGACCACATGCTGCTGCCAGATCAACTTACACTTCCGCTAGTATGGCTTGCACTTATTGCTTCTGTAATGGGTTACACAATTACACCAACCGATGCCATTATTGGTGCTGCTTGCGGTTATTTAAGCTTATGGAGTGTGTTTTGGTTATTTAAGTTACTAACCGGAAAAGAAGGCATGGGCTATGGCGATTTTAAACTACTCGCTGTATTTGGGGCATTACTTGGCTGGCAGTCATTACTTACTATTATTCTGCTTTCGAGCGTAGTAGGTGCCATTATAGGTATTGCGCTGTTGAGCATACAAGGTAAAGACAAAGCGACCCCTATCCCTTTTGGGCCTTATCTAGCGATAGCTGGCTGGATCACAATGCTTTGGGGCAACCAAATTCAAGGCGTTTATTTTAATTTAATTGGTTATTAAAATGAGTGAGCAAATTACTAAAGTACACAGCTGGGTATTAGGTTTAACAGGCGGTATTGGCTGTGGTAAAACAGCCGTCAGTAACATGTTTGAAGATCTTGGTATTACAATTGTTGATGCCGATATAATTGCGCGCGAAGTAGTACTCCCAAATAGTAAAGGGCTAAGAGCGATTACCCAACACTTTGGCAAAGATATTTTACTACCCGATGGCACATTAAATAGAGCAGAGCTTCGCGCAAAAATATTTACTAACAACAGTGACAAAGAATGGCTCAATGCGTTACTACACCCTCTTATACGGATAAAAATACTAAACGATTTAAATAATGCAACTAGCCCTTATGTTGTTTTAGTAGCGCCTTTATTGTTTGAAAACAACCTTGATAAATATTGCGACCATACCCTACTTATTGACGTACCAACCTCAGTACAAATAGCGCGTACGGCAAAACGTGACAACACAAGTAGTGAGCAAGTTAAAAGTATTATTGCCTCGCAAATGTCACGCGCCGATAAACAGCAAAAAGCGGATGATATTTTAAATAATGACCGAAGTTTAAACCTAGTGCATATAGAACTTGTTGATCTTCATAAAAAGTACCTACAATATGCATTACACAACAAAACTAACTCACATTAACACTGTCCAAACTCACACAAACTCGTATTTTAGTTAGTAAAATCACAACAAAGAATGAAAGGTGATGTAATCACCTTCTTTTTTCTGATAAATTGCTTACTATTGAAGGAATAAAACAGGTGCGCAATGAATATTAACTCACCGTTATTGAGAAAATTTATAACCCTTGGCCGCATTGATGCCGACACGGTTAAAAACAAACAAAATGAATTTGCCTCAACAGCTGAGCTTATTTCTAAATGTGGAAAAATCGATAGTAAAGATTTAGCTGAACAATGTATTGATTTGTTTCGCGTACCTTATTTTGATTTAAAAGACTTTGATCCTACAAGAATCCCGGCCGATCTCGTAAAAGAAAAACTTATACGTAAACATCATATTTTGCCGCTTGTTCAAAAAGATCGAAAAGTTTATATCGCAGCATCAGACCCAACAGATTACGGCGCATTCGAAAACTTTGAGTTTAGTACCGGTCTTTCATGCGAAATTGTTGTTGTTGATTATATTCAACTCGATACCAAAATCGAGCAATTACTAGATGCCACTGGCAGCTTAAATCTAACTGATGACGAGTTTCAAGAATTTGCTGATTTAGACTCAGAAAGCCAAAGAGATACAGCACCACAAGATGACGATAAAGATGATGCGCCTATCATCGTATACATCAACAAAATTTTAATGGATGCCATTAAAAAAGGCGCCTCTGATTTACACTTTGAACCGTATGAGCACAAGTACCGTATTCGCTTTCGTATTGATGGCATTTTGCATGAAGTGGCAAGCCCACCTAATACATTAGCAACCAAGCTTTCTGCACGTATTAAAGTAATGTCGCGACTTGATATTGCCGAAAAACGTAAACCACAAGATGGTCGTATAAAACTAAAAATCACTGAACGCAAAAGTATCGACTTTCGTGTAAGTACTATGCCTACCTTGTGGGGCGAAAAAATAGTAATGCGTATCCTTGATTCATCAAGCGCTATGTTAGGCATTGATGTATTAGGTTACGAGCCTGAGCAGAAAAAGCTCTATATGGATGCACTTGCCCAGCCTCAAGGGATGATACTAGTAACAGGGCCAACGGGTTCCGGTAAAACAGTATCGCTATACACAGGTTTAAATATATTAAACCAGCCAGAGCGCAATATTAGTACTGCGGAGGATCCGGTTGAGATTAACCTTGAAGGTGTAAACCAAGTACAAATTAATATTAAAGCCGATATGACTTTTGCCAATGCACTGCGTGCTTTTTTACGTCAAGATCCTGATGTAGTTATGGTAGGTGAAATACGTGACCTAGAAACCGCAGAAATATCAATAAAAGCGGCGCAAACAGGTCACTTGGTTTTATCAACATTGCATACAAACTCAGCGCCGGAAACAATCACTCGTTTATTAAATATGGGTGTGCCGGCTTATAACGTAGCAAGTTCGATCAGCTTAATAATAGCCCAGCGTTTAGCACGTCGTTTGTGCCCTAAATGTAAAACGCCAGAACAACTTCCGAGTGAAGAACTGGCTCGCCAAGGATTTAGCGCCGAGCAAATTGAAGAAATGACGTTATATATGCCTAAAGGGTGTGATAGCTGTACTGATGGTTACAAAGGGCGTGTGGGTATTTACGAAGTAATGCAAATTACTCCTGAAATTGCCCAAATTATTATGCGCGGTGGTAACTCGCTTGAAATAGCTGACGTTTCACTTAAAGCCGGATTTAATAATTTACGTTTATCAGGTTTACGCAAAGCAGCCGATGGCCTTACATCCCTTGGTGAAATTAATCGCGTGACTAATTTTTAAAGGTCCATAGTAAAAGTGATAAGGTTCTGAATACTAAACTCAGAGCCTTACTTATACCTAGAGACTCATATCTAAGTAATGTAAAATGCAGAAAAAGATTGTAAAGAGTAAATTATGCCTACTATTGTAAACTGCCCAACCTGTAAAACTAAAGTTGAATGGTCAGAGCAAAGCCCATTTCGTCCTTTTTGCTCAAAGCGCTGTCAGCTAATTGATTTAGGTGAATGGTCGTTTGAAAATAACAGAATTTCTGCACCAATCACGTCCGCAGAAGAGTTTAGCCAAGACATGATTGAAGATATTGAAGCTATGCTGGCTAAAAATGAAGATGACTTTTTTAAGTAATTTATCTTCATTATGCCCTAAATACGAAAACCAGCATTAAGCTGGTTTTTTAGTATTTACAAAAAGTATAATTAACTTTTTTGTTTACTGTGCTTTTTATTCATACGCTTTTGCATTTTAGCAAATTTCTCTTTTTGCTCAGCGTTAAGAACTTGCATTACTTGGTGCTGCGTTTTTAGTTTAATTAAACCAAATTGATCACCTTTTTCATGACGTTCATTTAATAGCTCTTTTGCTGCATTTTCGTCAAATGTTGCCGCCGAAAGTAACGCATCCATTTTAGCTTTATGCGCTTCACGCATCGCTTTACGGGCTTCTTTATCGTCGCCACGCAACGCTTTCATCTGTGTTTTTTGCGCTTCAAAAATAGCTTTTAGCTTAGTTTGCTGCTCATCTGTTAAGCTTAATTTTTCAACGCCGCGCTCAGAAAGTAAAAAGCGAGCTTGAGAATGGCCTTGTTTATGTCCGTCGCCTTTAGCTAATACGCTACCAGCACCAAGAGTTGCTGTTGCTAAGCCACAGATAAGTACTAATTTTGAAAGTGTATTTAATTTAGTCATAATCATTACCTTAATATTGGGTTGGTTGTGGCTGCTAAGCCAGTGAGTTAACTATACCTAACTCAATGCAAAGTAACGCAAAGCAGTGTAAAGGTTGTGTAAAGATTCACCTTTGCACTATTTAGCGGGTAAAATAACGCTATAAACAACTCTAAGGGTTTGTAAATGAAACTATTAATGATTGATGACGATACTGGTCTTTGTGAGCTATTAAGTGAATATTTAACTGCCCAAGGGTTTGAAATACAAAGCGTACACGACGGTGAGCAAGGCCTTAAACTAGCACAAGCAAATGACTACGCCCTTATATTGCTAGATGTAATGTTACCAACGCTTGATGGTTTTGAAGTGCTTAAACAACTTAGGCAAACAAAACTCACACCGGTCATAATGCTTACTGCAAAAGGTGAAGACTTTGACCGTATTTTTGGCCTAGAGCTAGGCGCTGACGATTACATACCAAAGCCTTTTAATCATCGTGAATTACTAGCCCGCGTAAAAGCGATAACACGCCGTATAGAGCACATTAATAGCTTAAATGCAGCTACAACGAGTAAGTTACTCGTTAATGGTATTACTGTTAACCTTGCTGCGCGAGAGGCCTCAATCGACGGATCTACACTGACCCTTACTGGTACAGAGTACGAAATACTCACACTATTGTGTAAAAATGCAGGCGAAGTGGTTAGTAAAGAGCAAATTAGCGAAGAAGTACTAGGCAGGCGTTTAGCTTCTTTTGATCGCTCTATCGATATGCATGTAAGTAATATCCGTAAAAAAATAGCTGAGCATATTCCAGGTGAGCGAATTAAAACAATGCGAGGTACGGGTTATGTCTTTATCCAAGGCGAATAAAAGCACTTACTTTGCTTGGTTAAAACACCCTGGGCACTACCTGTTTTTTAAAGTATTTATTTGGTTTTGGTTAACTATAATCGGCACCGTAGCAGCGCTTATATTTTTAAGTAATATAACCGCTATTAATGCGGTATCTAACGAGCCACTTTATGGCCCGATGAAAAAAAACCTAATATACACCGCCAAAAGTATTGAGCGCACTGCTATTAAACATAAGCGCAGCCTAAGCGAAGTATTAGTACACCCTCGCCTATCAAAGCGTAAACTTTTATATTTAAGCGCAGCTCAAAGCGAGGACTCTCTTAGTAGTAAAGAGGTGCCAGAGAGCATCGACTTAAGTTTATTAAACTTCACTCAAAATATGTCACCGCAAATTATTTTCACTGAAAAATATCAAGCCTTTGGCCCTGTTAATATAAACGTGCCTGAAGGGAGTTTTTATCTTTATGAAATAGATATTAACCATCAACCACCGCTAATAATGCGCTTTAAGCTAATGCCTAATTGGATGAAAATAGTCATCGCAATTGTTGCCTCTCTTATTTTAAGCTTTGTATTTAGCCGGAACTTAATAGCCCCTATAAATAGTCTTAAAAAAGCGGCAATTAAACTATCAGCGGGTAACCTAAGCGCAAGAGCCGACATTTCTGTAAACCGAAAAGATGAGCTAGGAATACTAGGGCGAGATTTTAACAGCATGGCTAATCAGTTAGAGCTTTTAATCAGCTCACAAAAACGCTTATTAGCCGACATATCACATGAATTACGATCGCCTCTTACACGTTTAAAAATGGCTACCGGGCTTGCACAAATGCAAGCTAACGACGCTAGCCAATCGTATTTATTACGCATAGAAAAAGAAGCAAACCAGCTCGATAAGATGATTGCCGACGTGCTTCAAGTTTCTCGCTTAGAAGCAAAAAGCCAAGCGCTTTCACTGCAAAAACAATCATTACAAATAATTGTAGATCACGTTATTAACGATGCGCAGTTTGAAGCAAAACAAAATAATAAGCAGCTAAATATAGTGGGCGCTTTAGACATCAATATTAATTGCGACGAAGGCCTTATTGCCAGTGCGCTTGAAAACCTACTTCGCAACGCCATTAAATACGCAAATAATACGATTAGTATTACTCTAAAGCATGCTGATGCCATTTATATAGAAATATGTGACGATGGCTCTGGTGTGCCAGATGATCAACTGAGCAAGCTTTGCGAGCCCTTTTTTAGACAGTCAGATGCGCGGGATCGCGTAAGTGGTGGCACGGGTTTAGGTCTTGCGATTGCTAAAAATGCTATTACTGCGCATGGCGGCAGTTTAGTATTATCAAATAAAGAACTAGGTGGCTTGTGTGCTAATATAACCTTGCCATTAATAAAAGAGTAAAGCATGTTTTATAGTAGTGAGCGTGAGCTTAAGAGTAATCAAATAACAATTAATAACTTTTATAAAAACACGCTAATTAAAGCTTATTTAGATACACCTAACGGGCAATTATTTTATGCTTATGCCATACCAGATAAAGCCAAAAATGCCATTGTAATAAGCTCTGGGCGCCTTGAAGGGTTAGATAAATATAAAGAGTTGTTATGGGAGCTGTATAACAATAATTTTGCCATATTCATAGCCGATCACCAAGGACAAGGCCGCTCTTATCGCCACCTACTAAATAAGCACAAAGGCCATGTTAATCAATTTAAAGATTACAGCGCAGACCTAAACTTATTTAATACACAAATAGTGGATACTCATTGGCAAGGTAAAAAGGTGTTAGTGAGTCATTCAATGGGCGGCGCCATAGCATTTGACTATCTTGCGCATTTTGAACACAATTTTAGTGGCGCGTTTTTATCAGCGCCTATGCTTGATATTTATACAAAAAATACACCAAAGCCTTTAGCTAAATTAATAGCAAGTACTGCAACCCTTTTGGGTCAAAAAGACAATTACGCACTAGGGCAAACCGATTACATACCCGATGAGTTTGCTACAAATGTATTAACCAGCAGCCCAGTGCGTTACGAGCTATTTAGGCAAACATATCAAGAAGAGCCATTACTACAGCTCGGCGGTGTTACTTACGGCTGGCTAAATGCGACGTTTGCATTTATAACCTCTGTGGATAACTTAAGCGTGACTATTCCACTTTATATTGCCAGTGCGCAAAACGACGAAGTGGTTGATAACAATGCCCAATATAAATTAGCAAACAGGCACGTAAACACTGTACTTAAAAGCTTTGAAGGCGCTAAACACGAGCTGTTTTTTGAACGTGATGAAATACGCCAGCCATTGCTTAAGAGCTTGTATCAGTTTTGTGAGTCGGTGACGGCTTAACAAGTACCGACAAAGGGTCGAGGTGGATCAGTATATCTACCTCAGACTCAAAGCGTTCTTTAAGCATTGCCTCTACTTCATCAGCTACGTTATGTGCGCGAATCAAACTTAAATGATCATCAAGCTCTAAGTGCATTTGGATAAA
>NZ_BADV01000088.1:0-30779 GCF_000238895.1 Pseudoalteromonas sp. BSi20429
TATTTCCGTTGCTGTTTAGGTCTCCCTGACAGCGGCGTGAATAATACGAACCAACCCCTATTTCGTCAAGGGCTTTTTTGTTTTTTTATAGGTTTTTTAGTCATCTGTCATCGAAAGGTTTAAAATTTCACCTGATCTGTCATTTTTTGAGCCATTTTTACCGACTTGATTTTTTCCTGTGTCGGCAACATCACCTTCACTTGTTTTCTTTTTCTTTAAAAAAGGCAGCTTCACTTTAAATTTAATCGGTTTTTTCTGAACAAATATACGAATTAACAACCAACCGAGTAATAAAATGAGCGTATTGCAGCCTACAATTAAACTAATAATTGTAGATGTGGCCATTTTTTCTTCAACAGGCTCACTCTCAATCATTTTATCTGGCGTAATAATCGTTGCCGGATCAATTTCGGGCACCGCTTCTATGGGTCGTTCTATCTCAAATTTATACGTTGGTAGCGTTGCCATAAATTCACGACCATTAATATTAGTGCCAAAAACAGACAGTTCAACACTATATCTACCCCAATCATAATTTTTAACACTAAGTTGTCGTGAGTCTTTAGCAGCAGCATCTATGGTAAACATTTGCTCTTCGTTATTGGGATAGTAGATTTTTCCCTGGATGATGACTGTTTCTGGCTTAACAATACTTGGGTCTATATTTATAGTTAACAGATGCTCGTCTGTGTCTTGCTCTGCTAACGCGACTTCGGTTACAAAAGGTGGCTCGTGCACTTCTATTGTATTTTGCACAATGCGACGCTGCAGCAGAGGTGTTGCCACGTAAAGTTCTGGTGTCCATTCACCCGCAGGGAAATCTAAAGTAAACTCGCCGGTAAATACACCATCTTTAGGGCGCTCATCAAATCCACGTCCATCGTCTTTAAATTCAGCTACTTCTTGAATGCCTGCGCCAAAGTTAGCAAAGTTTTCATTGTTGGTACTTACAAAGTCAACATTAAGGCTAACAACATCTCTAAATAGGTTTGTATTAATTGGCTCACCGTCATTTAGTATTTTTCCGGTGATTTTTATTGTCTCCCCCCTAAACAACATTGAAGGAAGAGGCTCTGCTTCAAGAGATATCTCGCCTAATACAACTATTCTGCTGTCGGGTAAAATACTGCCTATTACTTGCCAAGGACCTGCCATAGGTTTTTTTATGGTTACTAAATCGTAGCTGAGTTCATCAAACCAATCTAAGTTAGGGTTTTTAACTGAGTCAGTAGCAAAGTACTTACTGCCATCGGGCCTCACTAAAATAACAGCAGGTGCACCTGATTTTCTAAAAAAAAGCAGTGTTATTTCATCTATTTTGCTATCTATGCGAAAACGATTATCAAGTAAAGGGATCTCATTTTGATGCCCATCGCGCTTGAGCACTTCTACTTGTTTTACGCCATATGCATTGCCAGTAAATAAACTAGCTGCACATAACGCTGTTACAAAATACATCGTTTTCATTAAATCGCCTTATTCAGCGCGCCATATACATTGGCCGCCTTCTTTGTTTACAAGATCTAATCGTGCTTCGTGTGCGCTTTGCTCAGCGTCGCTTGCTCGTAATACAACTAATGGGGCTCTATCACTATTTAAACGCTTTATACCGCCCTTCTGTTGCTCGCTGCCGTCATCTTTATTTTGATTCAAATTTAGCTTTGTTTGACCGCCCGTCATGGCAAGGTACACATCGGCTAAAATCTCAGAATCCAGTAGCGCGCCGTGAAGCGTTCGTTTACCGTTATCCACATCGTAACGACGACATAATGCATCAAGGTTGTTCTTTTGACCTGGATGCAAGTCACGCGCCATTTTAAGCGTGTCGAGAACTTGACAAAAAGTATCTGTTTTAGGATAGCCCTGATTAAGCAGCGCAAATTCGTTATCCATATGACCAACATCGAACGGTGCGTTATGAATAACTAACTCTGCCCCTTCAATATAGTCGAAAAACTCTTGGGCAATTTGATGAAACAACGGTTTATCACGTAAAAATTCGTTAGTGATACCGTGAACGTCGATTGCTTCTTCTTCACTTGGGCGTTGTGGGTTTATATAAACGTGAAAGTTATTGCCTGTTAAACGGCGATTTACTAACTCTACACACCCAATTTCTATAATACGGTGCCCTTGTTTAGGGTCTATGCCGGTGGTTTCTGTATCTAAAACTATTTGTCTACGTGCCATATCGAATTTTGCCTGATTCTGGTATCTTTCTATAATCACTTTATTGTACATAAGATCAAGGTAAAACAGTGCAAAAAACCGTAGAGATTTACACCGACGGCTCATGTTTAGGTAATCCAGGCCCCGGCGGTTATGGTATTTTTATGATTTATAACGGCCACGAAAAAGAAATGAGCCAAGGTTATAAACTCACAACGAATAACCGAATGGAAATGCTCGCGGCTATTGTAGCCCTAGAATCACTCACTCGAGAATGCGAAGTAAATCTAACAACCGATAGCCAATATGTTAAGCAAGGTATTGAATCGTGGATCACTAACTGGAAAAAACGTGGCTGGTTAACATCAGCTAAAAAGCCGGTTAAAAACGTCGATTTATGGAAACGCCTAGATAAAGCCTGTAGCGAGCACAATGTAACCTGGAAATGGGTTAAAGGGCATAGCGGCCATAAGTACAACGAAATAGTTGACGATTTAGCGCGCGATGCCGCTGGCAGTAAAGATTTACTAGAAGATGTAGGCTACCAGCCTTAATTTATTCTAAGCTAGTTGCTGTTATACCAATTTTATTAAAAACATGTTCATTCTATCGCATTATATAACTCACTAACTGCGTTAAAAATTATTCATATAGAACAACTATATGTCACAATTTTCGCCTTGTTAATGTGCTATTTTCTTAGCGCTATAGTAGATCACTTATTTAATGCAATTGGTATTATTTTCTTGCTCGCACGATTTAAAGTGTTGCTTTGACGTTTGTCTAAGCCCTGCCCCTTTTACTGGCGCAAACTGCGGCCTTGCATGCCACTTAGGTTTTATTGGCGTAAGTGGCGCAACTCTTTTTCGTGCCACCAGCATATAAACACTGCCCATCGGTTTTAAATACTGTTTTGCAAAAGTCCGCCAAAACTCAAATCTTGATAGCCTATTACCTCTTGCCAGTGATGAATAAATAAAACGTTCGTCACTTACAATTTCAAAACCCAATAAATTTAGCCAATCTTTAACCCTCGCAGGGGTAAAAAAGCGCCCCGTCCATGGTAATTTCTGACCACTAAAAGGCAGCATTTGTGCAAGTCCGCACAAACTAAACGGGTTAAATCCCGTAATTACTATATAGCCGCCCGGAATAAGTGTGCGATGTGCTTCTCGTAAAATGTGATGTGGGTCTGAATGATACTCTAAGCAGTGACTTAGTATGCATGCATCAATACTGTGCTCGTAAAATGGCAGTTCATCTATGTCAGCAACTACCCCAGTGTAAGGCCCAGGCTCTGCAACACACACCTGGTGTTTAATCGTACTTATACTTGTATTTAATTCGCCACTTAAATTACCTAGCTTAAGCATATGATAGCCAAACATACGCGGCAGCCATTGCTCCATTTTGCGTTCAATATCTTTGCACAAATAATCCCCATGAGGAAACTGTTGCCACGACAGTGGTTTGGGTCCTTCTTGAAAACTAAGGGCTGGTTTCATTTTTTGAGCTCGTTATACTATGCGATAAGTGTCACTTTATAGAGCAATTTACCATGGTGCAAGTCAAAGCAATTAAAGCCTTTTCTGATAATTACATTTGGTGTTTAACTACCGATAACAGTAACCAAGCATGGGTAGTCGATCCAGGCCAAGCACAGAGCGTATTAGCGTATCTAGCTGAGCACAAACTAACGCTTGGTGGTATTTTAATTACGCATCATCACTACGACCACACTGATGGCGTAGCTGCATTAGTTGACGCCTATCCAGATATATCGGTTTATGGCTCTGCAAATAGTCCATTTAAAGGCGTCACTCACGCACTCACTGATGGTCAAAGCATCAGTGTGCTTGATATTAACTTTAATATTTTAGCAACTCCTGGGCACACGCTTGATCATATTTGCTATACAAATGATGAACTTGCTTTTACAGGCGATACATTGTTTAGCGGTGGATGTGGGCGCTTATTTGAAGGCACGCCAAAGCAAATGTGGGAATCGTTTAATAAACTAAGAGAGCTGCCTGCAAGCTGCAGTGTGTATTGCACGCACGAATACACGCAAGCTAATCTTGCCTTTGCCAAAGCGGTTGAACCACGTAACCCAGAACTCCTTGCGTACAGTAAAAAAGTAGATGAATTACGCAGTAATAACCAAATCTCCCTACCCACTTCTATTGGACAGGAGCTAAAAATAAATCCATTTATGCGTAGCGATTTGCCAACCATTACAGAGTTAGTGCCAGAAAAATTCATCTCGGTTACAAAAAACAATGAACCTTGGGGAAACTTTGCTAGTCTGAGACAGTTCAAAGACAATTTTTAATGCACAAACTAATACTTTAATATTTATTTTATTAGAATCATTAACTTAAGATATAGTGATGATTCTATTTCTGCGTTTTAAAAAGTCATTAAGTGGCAATGTTAACTCATAACAGGTAGTATTCGCCGAGTTTTTTACCCGATGTATTGGTATTTATGAATAAATCTCCCCTATTAGTAGCCTTGGCGTTAGCGCTAAGTGGTTGTCAAACTGTGACAACTCTAGACTCAGACTCTCAAGTCGCCACGCAAGCAAACCAACAACTCGAAGGCGCAAGTCCTAACGACATTAACAATGCATTGATGGTAAACGCACAATATCAGCAAGTTGACCCTGATGAGCAAGAAGCTCCCGTGTTTGATGATGTGTGGGAGCGAATTCGCTACCAACTTTCTATCGAAATACCGCAAAACCGCCCTGTTGTTACTGAACGTAATTATTACGCTCGCCACCAAGCTTATTTAGATCGTATTTCTAAACGTGCAGAACCTTACTTACACTTTATCGTTGAAGAAGTAGAAAAGCGCGAAATGCCAATCGAAATTGCACTATTGCCTATTGTAGAAAGTGCATTTGACCCGTTTGGTTATTCTAATCGCAGCGCATCGGGCATTTGGCAGTTTATGCCTGCAACCGGTGAGCGATTCGATTTAAAACAAAACTGGTGGTACGACGGTCGTCGCGACATAGTGCAATCGACTCGCG
Organism: Pseudoalteromonas sp. BSi20429; assembly: GCF_000238895.1. Taxonomy (NCBI): domain Bacteria; kingdom Pseudomonadati; phylum Pseudomonadota; class Gammaproteobacteria; order Alteromonadales; family Pseudoalteromonadaceae; genus Pseudoalteromonas; species Pseudoalteromonas sp. BSi20429. Next base: position 5,207 of record NZ_BADV01000088.1, read on the forward strand.
CAGCACTTGACTACTTATCGTATTTACATAAAACACTTGAAGGCGATTGGCTAAATGCGATTGCTGCTTACAACTCGGGTGAAGGGCGCTTGATGCGCGCTATTAAAAAGAATCGTAAAAAGCATTTACCTACCGATTTTTGGTCTCTTGATTTACCTAGCGAAACAACAGCCTACGTACCAAAGTTATTAGCACTTGCCGATTTATTAAAACGCTCAGATGATTTTAACGTTACATGGCAACCAGTAATTAATGCACAAGTGGTTGAAGTGGTTGATGTTGGCTCGCAAATAGATTTAGCGCTTGCTGCTGATATGGCTGATATGACGCTTACTGAGCTATACAGATTAAACCCTGGTTTTAACCGCTGGGCAACTGATCCTAATGGCCCTCATTCTTTATTATTGCCTGTTGATAAAGCAGAGGAATTTAGCCAAAAACTAGCAAACACTGATGTTAAAAACAGATTACGCTGGCAGCGTTATATTGTGGCTCGAGGCGACAGCTTATCGGTAATTGCCAAAAAGTTTACAACAAGCTCAAGTGCAATCCGATCGCTTAATAAACTCAAATCAAATACGATTAAAGTAGGCCAAGAGTTACTTGTCCCGCTTACTGATGGCGCTATAAATAGCGAGCATTTACCAAAGCAGATGCGCTTAGCTGCTAATAAAGCAACTCGCACAAAGCTTTCGCACACAGTTAAAAGTGGCGACACGTTATGGGACATTAGCCGCGAATATGACGTAACTATGGATGAGCTGGCTAAATGGAATAAACTAAAGAAAAACTCTGTGTTGCGCCTAAATCAAAAACTAACTGTGTATAAGTCAGCTAATAAACCACAAGCAACGGCAAGTACCAACCGTACTATTACATACAAAGTACGCCGTGGTGACTCACTTGCACGTATTGCGTCTAAGTTTAATCTAAGCGTTAACGAAATTATTAAGTGGAATAATTTAGCCGGTCAAAAATACTTACAACCTGGCCAAAAGCTAAAACTTAAAGTAGATGTCAGAAGTAGTTAATTTATAAAACTATATTAAAAGTAAAATAGTAAAAAGGAGCGCATGCGCTCCTTTTTTAATACTTTAACGTTAAGGATTAAGCAGGTAATTTTTCTAGCCATACTTTTAACCAAGGCTCGGCTACCGGCCATGGTTCAAAATCTTCACATGCATCTATTTCTAGGCGGTTGCCCACAGGCTTTGCTTGTAAATCGCGAAGTAGCTCGTCAAAGCTTCGCCCTGCGCCACAAAATGTATCGCCGTAACATCTGTCACCCATTGCAATTACACCAAACGGTTTATCGGTAAGCATTGGGAAAGTGCTATTCATTGCAAAGTACAATCCTGCCAAATTACTCGGTACATCACCTTGGCCTGTTGTGGAGGTAACAATTAAAATATGCGATGCATTTTTTATATCATCAAGTGATGCTTCAGTAATTACTGTTGCAGTATGACCCGCTTGCTCTATTGTGGCTGCAACTTCATCGCTTAAACGCTCTGCACCGCCATTAACGCTGCCTACAAAAATACTAATATGTGCCATTAATAATCCTTTTCTTGCTTTGGCCAACCTAGCTGCTTACATATTTCAAGCATGTCTTCACCTAGTGGCGCTTTAATTGTTATTGATTCATTACTATAAGGGTGCACAAAACTAAGCTCTGTTGCAAATAACATTAAGCGTCTTAGTTCAAAATGCTCTCTAAAAAATTGATTATGCTGATTATCACCGTGATTTACATCACCAATAATAGGCAGTGATAAGTGCTTTAAGTGTCTGCGAATTTGATGCTTGCGCCCTGTTTTTGGAAAACACTCAACTAACGAGTAACGCACTGTTGGGTACTTACCTATAGGAATAGGCAGTGCAGCTTGGTGCAAACAATTAAACTGGGTTTGCGCTTCTTGCGGTGCTTTATCTTGATCTGCAAACTTATCGGCTATTTTATCAAGTTCTTCTTTAAGCGGTTTATCTAAAAATACTGACTCTGGCGCAAAGCCGCGCACTAAGGCTAAATAGCGTTTAGCAATAGTACCTTCAATAAATAGCTGGTTCATATCGCGAGCAGCTTCAGAGCTCAGTGCAAACAGCAATACGCCCGACGTAGGTCTATCGAGCCTATGTACTGGAAATACATGTTGCCCTAGCTGGTCGCGCAACATTTGCATAGCAAACTGGGTTTCGTGTTTATCTAAAAACGAGCGATGCACTAATAAACCTGAAGGCTTATTTATAGCCACATAGTTTTCATCTTGATACAAAATAGTCAGCTCGCCATATTCAATAGGCGCCGGACGCTCACTCATTTGGTTCTCCTAAAAAGGTATCAAGGGCTGTTAGTAATTCAATTATTTCATCGCTCCCTGCTTTATTCACAAGTGTCATTTGCGCCATAGGGGCAATAGCAAAATTACGTGGCAGTGGTTGCTTATGTGTTATTAATTGCTGTATTTTTTCAATAAATACAAATTGTAACCACTGCTCAAATGCTATTGTATCGTGACAAAAAGGAGTATTTGAAAGCAGTGCATCAGCGTCTATTGGCTCACTTTGCCAAAGCGCGTGTTTTTGTAAAAGTGCCGTTAGCTGCACTAAATAAGTTTGGGTTTGCTGGTACATAACCACCCTCTTTTATATATGTAATGCAATTATACCCTGTTCCCTCACAAGCGGCTATGGCGTATAATTGATGTAATTTTGCAGTAAAAACAGTTGAGAAAACAATGAGTGATCAAATAGCTACATTAGGTCAGCTTTTAGATGGTGCGGGTACTCAGTGGCGTGCTTTTGATATTGGCAGGCACATTACTAAGCTTGATAAAAAACAATTTTTAGCTATTGAACAAGCTCAAGTGCCTTACCCTTATCCTCTTGCTGGTCATGCTTGGCTCGCTATTCAATTTTGGGATACTAAAGCCAGTAAAGAACCTTATGTATGGTTTTTAAAGTTTCCACTTGATGAGCAAAGTATGCTTGTAAGTGCTAGTCGCGATCACTTTGCTGATATGGTTATTCAAGCACTAGGCACTGAAATCACAGGTGAGCAAGCCGATGGGAAACTTGATAATAACCCTTATGTTTTTACACCAAACGCAAATAAATTAGCGGCATTTAACGCCCAAGTAAAAGTACTATTAAAACAGCCTGCGTCGCAGTATTACGAGCATGCACAGTTATACTTTAGCGGTAAAATTGGTTTTGATAATTGGCAAAGTGTTGCACTGCAGGGTATTGCCGATTTTGCACTACGCTTAGACAGCGATACAAACTTAAGTAATTTGCAAAAAGCATGGGCGCATTTACCTATTGAAGTACTGCAACCACTCAGTGCCATGCTTGAACACGTTGAAATACCAACATCAATGAGTGAGTTACTTGTTGATTACACACAGGCCGCAATTAGTAATAACGATACATTAGCTATAACCGCAGCACTTAGATCGGTTTCAAAAGGTCAAGCTCAAGGGTTATGCGCTCAATTAGTTGATACTGTACTAAGCTCACCGGTAAGACACGACTCTGACGTGTTACTAACAATAGCTGGGCGGTGTTTTAAGCAATTAGAAAACCCTGAACGCTTACATGTATTTATGGATAATTGCGCACATCATCAAAAAATTGATGAGTTGTTTCCTAGTATTTTTGCTGACTTAGTTGCAATACCGACTATTCGCCCGCATTTATTAGGCTTATTACGTAAAGAAAATCGTAGCGAAACCCTCGCGCGTGCAATTGGAAGGTTATTCTCTTAAATGGCAAGTTTATGGACGTTCATACTTATTGGTAGTGTAATTTACTTATTTTGGCTTAACCGAAAGGTTGCTGAAGCGGCGAACGTTCATGCTAAACGCCAAAGTGAGCAATTGCAGGTGCAGTTGATGAGTGTTGCATGCACAAAACGCCGCTTTGGTTTTTTAAAGAACGGCAAGCCAGGCATCAAAAGTGAATTTATATTTGAATTTTCAAGCGATGGTGAAAATGCTTATCAAGGTGTGTTAATTATGGAAAATGAGTTTTTGAAAAGTGTGGTTGTTCCACCGCATAAAATATAAAACTGAATATACTTTAAGAGTATTTGTCTTAAGTTGATAAACTTAATTCAACACAAAAAACTAAGGCGTAACTAAAGTTACGCCCCAATTGGACTGCATCCTGCTAGATATCCATTATCTTAAATCCGTATTATCATCCCCTGAACGAGTAAACAACCTTGTTTACCCTCACATTGCATCCTGCAATATCCATAGCCACCTTGGCAAACCCACGAAATCTATCGTTTGGCTACATACTGTAGCATCATCCCTGGTAATCCTTTTAAGTAGCTCCTGCCACTTTTTGCATCCTGCAATATCCATAGCCATCTTGGCAAACCCACGAAATCTATCGTTTAGCTACATCCCGTAGCATCATCCCTGGTAATCCTTTAAAGCAGCTCCTGCCACTTTTGCATCCTGCAATGTCCACTTGCCATCTTGGCCGTCCTGCGTAAACTAACGCTCCTGCTACTTCCTGTAGCGTCATCCGTGATTATCCTAAAGTAACTCCTAGCTACTAAGTGCTTCATGCACTTCCTTATTCTTCCTTGTATCCGTTTTAGCTTGTCCTTTATGCTTCCTGCTAGCGTCCGCTATGTTGCCTATTCCGTATCCTTGGCAGTAACTCAATCATTGAGCTATGTCGTCTTGACGAAGAGAAGTTTAAAGCAATCAGGGGGGAGAAATAGGACTTAACATTAAATAAATAAACGTCACAAAAATGAAAAATAAAAATAAACTTTAAATAACAACAGCTTGAATTTAAAAAGGCTACTTATTAATAGCCTTTAACTGACAATGCTCACGATAATGTGAGATATATCTCACGGCCTTATGTCCGTTTGGGCGCATTGGCTTACATCATAATTTTAAATAGTTGGCTCAATTATTGATTTAAACAGTAACTCGCCCTCTACTTGGTTAAAAGTAAGGTGTTTAAATGCTTTAAACTTTTCGGTTTTAAAAAATTCAGTGTGTTCTTTACGCGTTACAAATACAGCCATCCCCGTTGACTCAGCGTTACATTTAACTAAATCATCAAGCCCTCGTAGTAAGTAACGACCAAACCCTTGCCCATGAAAATGTGGATCTACGGCAATAAAAGCTAAAAAGTAGTAATTGCCTTTCTCTTTAAGGGCATCTCTAATTGTTTGTTCTTTATCTATTAATTGATTTGTTTGTAAGTAGCCCGCACTCAGCATTAATTTTAAACGCCAGTGCCAATAACGCTGCGCTTGTAATTGGCTATTAGATTCAAATACACACGCTACTGCTTTTAATTTATCGTTGCGGTATAAACCAATTAATGGCTGCTTTTCTTGCCAAAAACTACTGAGTTCTTCGCGAATTAATGATCGTAATTTTTTTTCGTATACTGATTTATTTTCGTCATTGTAGCTAAGCATGTTTTGTAATACAGGATCGTCATGATAAGCCTGATAAATTAGGCTTGCTGCAGTGCTAATATCTTCTGCGGCTAAATACTGTACGCTGAACGTATCAGCTGGCGTGGTTACACTCATTGCATTTCCTTTATTATTTTAGCTGTAGACTGTTTAACTTTATACCTAACTATATACCTAAAATTATTAACCGTAAATTCAGCGAGAGTTTAACTAGCTAGGAGTAGAGTTAATCCTTAGAATAAGTTTTCATTCGTTTAAAGGAGCAATATCATGGATACGACTAAACACGACATCAATACACTATTTGCACAGCTTGGATTACCTAATTCTGATGAACAAATAGATGCATTTATTGCCTCACATGAATTAGAAGACACAACACTACTCCAAGAAGCTTCTTTTTGGGATGAGGCACAACAGCACTTTTTAGCTGAATCGCTTGCACAAGACGGTGATTGGAGTGAAGTAATTGACGAGTTAGATGTACGCATTCGTCAAAGTAAGTAATTTTATTTAATGTACCCTCCCTTATTTATTGCTAACATAGCATCTGCGCAGCATTTATATGCTGCGTATTTATTTTATTAAAGAGTTATATATCTAATGAATTCAGTTGTATTTGATGCAATCAAAGCCCTTCTCGATGAAGGCAAAACCCCTACTGTAGCACTAACTAAAAGCCGTTTGGCACAACCGGTTCCAATGCCGATGATTATTGCAGCAGTAAGCCAATATAAAAACAATCCTGATTCAATTAATAACTTCATGAGAAACCCACAGCAGTCAGATAATACTGAGCTTAAAACAAGTCAATTAGATAGAATTGAGCAAAAACTCGATAAACTTCTTGCACTGCTAGAACAAAAATAATTTGAGACTATAAATGTTCGTTGTTGATTTAACTTTTGATTGCTACCAAGACACCACCCTAGAACAAGCCGAACAAGCAATAAATCGCTTAGTAAATGCACTGCGTTTTAATGGTCAAATAATGGGGGAAGAATTTCCAACCGTTTTAAAAGATGGATTTTTTATTACCCGTGTAATGTGCCCTACTGAAGATGCAATGCACCCGCTAAATAACAGCCCGTTTGTTAAGCACAGTATCGAAAAGTTACATAGTGCGGGGCTACTTGCGCCAAAAGTAAAAGTGATTGGACAAGATATTCACTCCAACGGCGCTGACTGCTGCAAAGAACCATCAAGTTATATTTTATACACAACCTATGTGCATACGTGTAGCCCGCTCTATTGTGGTGATGACTTTTTGCCTGTGCCGTTATTTCGTATTCCGGCAATTGCTAATGGTGACTATAAAACGCTTATAAAATGGCAAGAAGATTGGCAAGCCTGCGATCAAATTCAAATTAATGGCGCAACCCGTTGTGAGTTTCCGGCACTTGAAGAAATATCGAGTATCCAAAGCGACTTATACAGACGCGGAAAAGACATAACAAAGCGAATTAGTTTTTTAACTAAAAAGCCAACCTATTATTATTTATACCGTGTAGGCGGCGTAGATAAAGCGTCTGAACTTGAACGAAAATGCCCTAGCTGCAATGGCGATTGGAAATTACCTGAATCGTGGTTTGGGTTATTCGACTTTAGGTGTGAGCCGTGTGGCTTAGTGTCTAATATATCGTGGGATTTTCAGTAACAACTTTAGTGAGCGCTTATAATCAGCTTAGTGATAACGCTAAGCTGATTTATTAAACACGTTTTAAACCTCTAATGCCTTTAAAAAAGCATTAATGTTAGGTGCAAGTACATGGTGTGTTTTTTTGCCTACGTGCTCTAAACATACTTCACCAGTGTGCACCAATACACTCACTAGTAAATCATCTTGATCTGTTAAACCAATAAATACCGTTTCTGGCTGCTTGAGCTTGCGTTTCATTAAAACGTGACCCGTTATATTTTGCTGTAACAAATTAAAGTCTTCTTCGTTCCATGCTTGTAGTAATTCAACCTGATGCCCATCAATAACTGCTGAAATGCTTCCACCGTACATATGCCCATATAGCTCGCTAAGCTCTTTTGGAAACTCAAGTTCTAGTGCGCTGGCTAAATCATTAAGCGAACCTGCAGGTTGCTGACGCGCGCCCTGCCATTGAATGTTTCCTTGCTCGTCAACCTCACCAACTTCACATGGGCTTGGCCATTGTTCGTCGTGCTCAATAAGTGGGTACTTTGTAGTGTTTTTCAGGATATTTTCGCTAAATGTTTGATGAAGTTGTTCTATAAGCAATGCAACAGACATACTGTGAAACTCATTTAAATTAGATATAATGTCCCTATTGTAACTATTTAAGAGCAAACATGACAGATTACAGCAATTCTCCAGACCTTAAAGGTAGCGTATTAGGCCAATCTACTGAGTATGTAGATGTGTACACGCCAAGCTTGCTTTTCCCTATTGCGCGCAAACTAAATCGTGATGCTTTAAATATTGACGAAGCAGAGCTTCCATTTAAAGGCCAAGACATTTGGACAGGTTACGAGCTTTCATGGCTAAACAATAAAGGTAAACCGCAAGTTGCCGTAGCCTTATTTACCTTTGAATGCCAAAGCAGCCATATTATTGAGTCAAAGTCGTTTAAACTTTATTTAAATAGCTTTAACCAAACCCGATTTGAAAGCATTGGTATAGTAAAACAGCATTTAATTGATGATTTATCAAACGCGGTTAACAGCCCTGTCAAAGTGACTTTATATAATCCTGATGATTACAATTGCTTACCGTGTACGGCGCTGCCAGGTGAATGTATTGATGACTTAGATATTGAGATTAATAATTACGATATTGATGCTAATTCACTTAAAGCAAAAAGTGATAACGTAGTAACAGAAACGCTCTATAGCCATTTACTTAAGTCGAACTGTTTAATTACCTCTCAGCCTGACTGGGCAAGTGTGATTATACGATACACAGGCGAGCAAATATGTCGCGAATCGTTACTGCGTTATTTAATTTCGTTCAGAACACATAACGAATTTCATGAGCAGTGTGTTGAACGTATTTATAGCGATTTAACAACACAACTTAATATTAAAGAATTAGAGGTTTACGCGCGTTATACTCGTCGCGGCGGGCTTGATATAAACCCGTATCGCTCTACGCATTATAACGACACGCCATTTGCAGTTAAAATTAATCGTCAGTAGTTTATTTTAAACTGGAATATTAGGGTCTGTTGACCTTTCAAGGTTGAATTTGCAGCAGTCTGTTTGGTATTTAGGCAAGGCAGAGCCTAAGTAGTGTGGTTGTTCCCCATAAATAGGCGATAACGTAGCATTAATGCCAAACAGGAGTTGCCCAAAGGGTTCTGCCTAGGGGCTATTCACTCTTTGTTGCTCGGTTTTTACTTAGCCCACTAGGTTACAAACCTCGCGCCGCGATTAAATAGCCCCTAGATTGAACAAATTTTAATCCGCAAAGATCAACAGGCCCTCGTATTAAAAAAGGAGCCTAGGCTCCTTTTTACATTTTTTAATTAACTTCGCGCTTAGTGGGTATGGGCATACCACACACATCAACGTAATTATGTGCTTTAACAAACCATGGCTCAACACGGTTTTTACGAGCGCTGATTAAGTTTTTAAACACAGATGAGTTTGTTTTCATCACTTTAAATATACTTTTATCGCTTTGTACATCGCCAAGCACTTGTATATTTGTAATTGGATTAAATACTTTACCTTCAGTTGGTGTACGCGCTAAACGATTAAAATGCTCTATACCTTCGAGCACTCGACCAAACACCGTAATGTTTTTATCAAGGTAGCGTGGGCCTTGCCCTATTGTTACAAAAAACTCCGTACTCGCACTATTTATATCGTTGTCGCGCGCCATGGCAAACACGCCACTACAATGCACTTGCCATGTTTGCGTATGTGCTGAGTTTTGAGCTACTGCAAAGCCGTTTAAAAAGCCGGTAACTGGTGCATATCCGTCGCCATTTAGCTCAGTAATTAAAAGTGGTTTGTTTGTTGTTAAATAAAACTCAGCAGGGACTGTTTTATCCGCTGTTTTAATTAACTTTGTACCCGAGCTGTCCCCGCCTTGCGCTACAAAACCCTCAACAAACCGATAAACGCTAGTATTTTTATAAAACCGTTCTCGCGCTAACTTTTTAATGTTTTGAACGTGCTTTGGGGCAAGCAGTTCATTAAGCTCAATGTACGCATCGCCCGTTGGCAGCGTTATCTTTAAAGTATTTTGAGCGTCCACTACTCGCCAGTCATTATCTGTTGCACTAGCAATTACCTCACTCGCGCTCATTAAAGGTAGCTCTTGATTAGCAACACCATTACCTAGTTGTTGAGCACAACCGCTTAATAAAACACTAAGCAGAGCTGGTAATATAATTTTTTTCATCGCTTATATCCTTATAATTATTATAGTTTTTGTTATTCCCAGTCAAACTTATATAGCACATCAACATTTTGGTATAGGCCGCTCGTTATTTCTATGTATAACTGTGAAAGTAACTGATAACGCACAGCCACTTCACTGAGCGAATCAAATACACCCACGCTATATTTAACTTGTAAGCTAGGTGCTACGTAACCTGATATTTCTACTTTGGTACTATCACCACTACCTGATGAGCTTAAACTTACATCTGACAACCCAAAGGTTTCACCTACCTTAGAAACAACCCCTTCGCTGCGGCTAACCCCTTGAGAAAGCAATAACTGCGTAAGCATCGCATCGCTTGACGAACTTTCTCCATCGCCTAAAGGTTGGCCATTAAGTAAATATGCGAGTGCTTGAGCTTGATCCATCGCAGGCTCAGAAAATATTTTAAGCGTTGGTTGTTCAACATTACCCGTGAGCGTAACCCCTGCAATGACACCATTTGCAGTCGTATCGGGGTTACGTATTGCTTTAATATTTAAAAATGGTTGTTCAATTGAACCGCTAAAACCTACTTGCCCGGTGCTGATTATTAAATCTTGCCCAAAGGCTAAGTAAGTACCTTCAATTAAGTTAAGCTCACCTGTGGCTATAATTGGCGCACCTTGACTCATTTTTATCGCTAAATCACCCGCAACTTTTGATTCCAAGCCAAACGACTCTACTTTTACATCGTTTTTAACAATCACTTTTAAATCTATGTCGTAATCAAACGGAACTGTTTCTGTGGCCTCAGTTTTTTGATCAACAATAATTTCATCATCGCTAACTTGCACCGCACCCTCAGGAAGCTCTTCAATCATTATACGACCGTAAGGCACAATTACCTCACCAGCAAGCTTGAGTGCATTATTAGCCAAGCCTATTTTTAAATCCGGCGATACTTTAAAAGTAACCCCTTGCTGCGCGCGTACATAAAACTGCTCGCCAACTACCGCAACATTTACAGCAGGTTGCGCACCTTGCCAATCAACGTCACCGGTGAGATTTATTTTACCGCCCTGATTGTCGTTTAAGTTGCCTTTTATTGTGGCTGTTGTTTTATCAAACAATACGTTTATATTTGATTTTTGCAGCGCTATAAGTAATTGCTCGCCCTCTAAACTAATATCGCTCACATTAAGCTCGCCATTTAATAAAGGATCTTTTAACGTACCAGCTAACGCCACTTTCCCGCTAATATCACCTTTTAACTGCTCAAGGGTTTCAAGAAAAGGTTGTAAGTCTGAAAGGAGTATTTTATCAATATTAATGGTGCCATTAAGCGCTTGCGTATTTTGTATATCATCGATATTAATTTGTGTATTAATTTTGCCTAATACACTTGATTCTAAATTAGCTTCAAGCTTGCCAATTTGAGAATCCGAAAACGCACTAATACTTAATGTTTCGATTGGTAATTTAAAACGATCTTCTTCCGAGGTTAGCACTGCTTCTAAGTCGCTAGAATCGATATTTGCGCGTAATGTTTTAAGCGCGCCGCTTTGCCAATTAAGTGCTATATCGCCAGCTATATTACCGCGAGTACGAATGCTATCAGGTAAAAAGTGCTTAAGCTCCTCAAGTGCTAAGTTGCTTAGTTTAGCATTTAGCTGACCGAGATTTTTTAACTGCGCTAAGGTGTCTATGCATAATTTACTTTGCTCAGATGCCCAACAATGTGCACTTACATCAAAGTCGCCACTTTGCGTATTAACCATAATGGCAATATTTTTAGTATTACTAAAACTAAGCTTTTTATCGCTGAGCGTTACATTACTAAGCTCGCCATTCCAAGTGGTATTATTAACTTTGCCATTAACTTCAAGCTCTACACTGCCTTGCTCGGCATCTACAGATGCCGTAAGTTGGTGATCTGTTTTGTCGCCGCTAATATCAATTTTAACGCTATTAATTTGCTGTTCGGCCACCAGCGCCGAACCAACACTTACCGAAACATCGGTTTGCCAATCGGCTGCGGTATCTAACTGCCCTTTTACTGATAATTTATTAATATTTATTTCATCAAAAATAAAGCGATCGAGTATTAGTGCTAAATCAACAGAAGGCGTTAACCTTTCCCCTCTCACTTTTAAATTTGCGTTGCCGTCGGCAGTAAATGGAATATTAGCTTTTTCATCACTTTTTAGCGTTACTTTGCCATCAACTTGCCAAGTATCATCAACTTGCCCGCTTAGTGCTAATTTATTGGTGCCGCTACTTAAATAAAAGCTATCAATATTAGCTTTTAACGTGTTGTCTAGCTTAAAGTTTGAGGCAAATTCTAGTGGCACGTCGTTAAGTAATCCGCTTAACTTTGTATTATTCATTTGTAGCTGCCACTTGTCGTCAGCTGCATTAAACGAGCCTTTAAACTGTCCCGAAATATCACTGGTAGCGGCATCAGTTAAATACTGCGCTTTTAAGTTAGCAAGCGTGCCATTAAAGTTAGCCTGTATGCCCTTTTGCCAATCAACATTGGCTTTTATAGTTGCACTGCTTTCGTTCGCTTTAATGCTTAGCGCTTTTAAAGTTGCTTTGGTGAGACTGCCTTTTAATTGGGTATTTAAGTCAACAGCTGGGTACGCGCCTAGTTGGCTATTCGCCTGTAGGCTAAGCTGATAGTCGTCAGCATTACCTTGTGCGTTAAGGCTAACATTTCGTACTTTAAGTTCATTACTTTGTGCATCAATAAGCCACAGCTTAATTTTTCCATTTAACTCAAATGGATAGTTTTTTTGCTTTAAATTTGCCGTTGCCGTTAAACTAAGCGGATATTGCCCCTGTGTTTCTAAATTTAAGTTTAGATTTGATAAGTCGCCATTCAACTGCAAATTGGCTTGGTGCTCGTCACTTTGTAAAACAACATCCCCTTTGACGGGCAAATTCCCTGCAAGCTCAGCATTAAGATGCGTATTAAGCTGCCACTGTTCATACTTTGCTGAGAATGACTCTAAATTAATAACCGCATCTTCCACACTTAATTGCAGCGAGATGTTTTCAATAACATGTTGGGCTTCGTTTTGCTCAATCGTAATTTTAGCTATTTCAAAGTCTTCAACAACTAAATCAAGTGGCGAAGTAAATTCTATATTAGGCAATGCGGGTAGGTGCGTTAAAGGCGCTTGAGTATTTTGCGCCGTTTGTGTTTTCGCATCTTGTTCTTGCTCTTTTAAGGCAACAAGTATGGTGGGAATATTCAGGCTTTTAACCGTCAGCTTTGAACCCTCTGCTTTTGCTGATAGTTTAAAGTTATTAACGCTTACATTTGCACTTGGATGCTCTAGAGTAAATTTATTGATCGCAATGTTTTTTACAGCAATATTAAAAGGTAAGCTGATTTTTTCAAGCGGCTCTGCCGCGGCTTCTTCTTGTGAATCTGCAGTTTTTGGTAATGTTAAATTTATAGATTTAGCACTTAAGTTATCTATACAAATTCCATCGCACTGCCACCAAAACAAATCAATTTTCAATTGTTGTGCATTAAAGTCCAATCCGTTGCTAGCAAAGCGTACATTAAAGGCATCATTATAAATAAAACGGCCATCTTTAATTTCAATATGTAGTCCATCTACCGCTTTGTTTGCACTATAAGCAATAAATTGATTACCGGGTGCGGTAAATAACAAACAAAATAGTGCAACAACTAACGTGACAAAAATAGCACTTACGGCGGCTGTTATCTTTTTTAATACTGACATTAAATTTCTGGCCCTATGGTAATACTTAAACGTGTGCTTTTACTTTCTTTTGTTAATCCCCAAGCGTGGTCTATACGCACTGGGCCAACGGGTGTTAAATAGCGAAAACCAAAACCAGCACCTACTTCAAAATCATCAGAAAAATCATTAGTCGCAGTACCACCATCAACAAATAAAGCTGCTCGCCAATTTTTAGCAAACTGGTAGTTATATTCCATCGTGCCCGATAGTAAATACTTACCACCTATTAGCTCGCCGTCATCGTTCTCAGGCGAAATTGATTGGTACGCAAAACCACGTACACTTTGATCGCCACCTGCGTAAAAACGAAGTGAAAATGGCACGTTGTTAATATCATCAACAAGCATTGCTCCCACATTCGCTTTTAAAAATACCAAGTGGCGGTCAAAATAAGTGCGTAGCCATGCATGTTGCATTTGCACCCTAATCAGATTAGTACTCGAAAGCACATCATCTAAGCCAAACTCAGCAGATATAAGCCACTGCTCTCCCCAATAAGGAGTCGTGCCGCCTTTTGATTTTTTGCGCGCGTAGCTAATGCCCGGCATTAACATTTCGGTACTTTCTTCGTCTTCATCACCAATACGGTAGGTTTCTTGGTCGCGGCGTAAAAATGCAGTACGCACCCACTTATTTTCGGTCAACCATTGGCGCTGAACTTGCCCCGTTAATATTTCACTGTAAGTGTCGTTTGTGAGCTCATCTTCTAATTTATAACCGACAGAGAATCGCCATAAATCATCATTAGGATCATCAACCGGAATTGTATAAGCCATGGAAATATCTTGCTGCTTTTGTGCCACATTTAAATTAGTTTCGAGGTAATGGCCGTCTTCTGTGATCCACGGTTTACTCCATTTAAAACGCACCTTGGGTCCTAAATCAGTACTAAAACCACCGCCAATTTCATAGCTGTTAGCTGGCTTGGGTAATACCTCAACTTTAATCGGTACTTGGCTGTTTTTGCGCGCTGCAATGTCAGCATAAACACGCACACTGGCAAAATAAGGGGTGCTTGATAAATCTAGGTTATAGTCAGCAATATGTGTTGATTTATAAGGTTGGCCCTGCGAGAAAGGCGCTATAGAGCGTATGTATTTTTCAGCGGGTGTACTACTGGCAATTTGTATATCGCCAAACTGATACCTAACTCCGGTATCAATTATAAAAGTAATAACAGCACTATTTTTTTTAAGCGACACTTCTAATTTGCGCGCTGGCCACTTAGCATCAAAATAACCTAGCTCTAGTAGCATAGATTCTATTTTTTTATGAGCAGAGCCATATTTACCATGATTTAAAACATCACCTTGCTTTAAGTGATTGCTTTTAATCAATGCCTGTAATTGGGTATCGCTTTGACCATCACCGTTTAGCGTAATATTAATTGCTTCTATGCGAGTTGCAGGCCCCCGTTCAACTTTAACAATTAGCTCGCTGTCGTCTTTATCATAAATAACCTCGACGGTCGGGCTATAATAGCCAAGAGCTTTGATGCTATTTTGTACTTGTTTTTGAGCATAACGGCGAAGTGTACGGGTTGGCTTCTCGCCAATTAACTGCTTGAGGTAAAGAGCTACGTTATTTTCTAAATCGCCACTTAACCCTTCAATTTCGTAATCTTCTATGACTCTTTCTGCCGCATAGCTATTTGTCGCAATTAAAGCGCTCACAACACACATGCAACGTAAAAACTTAATAAACAAGTAAATATCCTTACTTTTAATATCTTACAAAAAACTGGTTAATTACCCGCATATTAGCATAGCCATAATGAGCAACACATTAACTTAATAACAATCTAACGCGTAAATTTAACTTTGAATAAATATCAGCATAATTAAAATTAGTACGCGTTAAGACAATATTTTAGTTACAATAGTGCCTACGAATAAAAAATTAATTTTAAATGAGTTTTTAATGCAATTCCCTGATGATGATAACGGCCAACTTTTAGCCGAAATAGCCGCTGCTGGCATTGATTTAAATAAAATGCACCAAGTCGATTTTTTTATTTTATTTGAACAAGAAGCCGATGCTGAAAAATTTGCTAAAGAAATAGTCTCTGATGCATTAGTTCAAAATGCTGAGCTTGAAAAATGTAAAGACACTGGCGTTTGGGAAGTAATCACTCAAGTACAAATGGTGCCAGAGCACACCCTTCTAGGACAAGCAGAGCAATACATTGAAGGTATTGCTAATAGCTTTAATGGATACGGTGATGGCTGGGGATTAATGGACGGTGACGAGGCTTAGTTGCCTTTTAATTGTATTAGTTCAATGTACTCTATCAGTTAAGCTTAGCGGCTTAACTGATTTGCCTTTCTAAAACCCCCTTTATAGTCAAATAGCTTATCAGCCACTTTCCAACCATACTTTTTGCTTTTTCGTGCAATAACAAAATCCGGTGGTACTAATTCAAATTGTGCTTTTACTACTTGCTCTGCAGTTTTAAAATTAATAGGTGTTTGCCCAAGCCCCACACGTTGACCAAATTGCTTATTAAATATAAATTGCCCGCCTTTATTTGCGAGGTTATATACTTCATCGCAACTTGCACCATCTTCATCAAAATACGTTATTTTAATAAGTTCATCTTTAATTTGAGTTACCGATAACCCACTACATCGAAGCACAAGTGCGTCTTTTAAGTTTAATGCATTACGTAACTTATCATCAGGGTCGGCCATTACCGCGCCGCAATCATGGCATTTACGTGCTGCAATATCATTTTGGGCACCGCACTGCTCACACTCTTTAAACCTAAAACGATAATCGCACTGCTCTTTATGCCCATCATCATCTTCTAACAGCCCTTTACAGCGCCTGCCAAAGTGCTCTATTACTTTTCCTGCGGAATCAGTTTTACCCCAAAATATATTCGCAAAACCACAGCCAGGACAAAGTACCTGCACAGGTTCATTATCACTATCGCCTTTTTTATCGCCTACTTCTGGGTGAAATAAATTAAAACCATTGCCGGCATAATCTATTACTAAGCAATCCGTTTTTGATTCAGATAGCCTCAAGCCTCGCCCCACAATTTGTTGATATAAACTAACTGATTCTGTAGGTCTTAAAATAGCTATAAAGTCGACATGTGGCGCATCAAAGCCGGTTGTTAGTACCGATATATTAACTAAATACTTTAATTGCTTAGCTTTAAATTGCTTAATGATTTTATCGCGCTCAGTGTTTGGCGTATCACCTGTTATAAGTGCACTTTGCTGAGCTGGCAAATAGCTTAATATTTCCTGAGCATGCATTACCGTGGCTGCAAAAACCATAACACCTTCACGCTCTTCACTGTATTGAATTACTTGCTGTAATATCGCTTTCGTTGCGCGCTCACTGTTTTTTAAAAGCGCATTCATATCATCAGTCGTATATTGCCCAAATGCATTGCTATCTAAAGACGAAAAATCATAATGGCTAATCGCTGCATCAACTTCGTTTGGCGGCGTTAAATAATTATGTTTGATCATATACCTGAGTGGTAATTCAAAAATACAACTTTTAAACGGGCTTTCATTAGTCCCTTTAACAAAGCCATGATAATGATGATGGTATATCCACCCCGTTCCTAGCCGATAAGGTGTTGCTGTTAAACCCAATACTTTTAACTGAGGGTTATATTCTTTTAAACTACTTATTACTTTTCCGTACTGGCTTTTTTTATCCCCATTTACCCTGTGGCATTCATCAATAATAAGTAACGAATAATGCTCATTTAATTTATTTAAATTACGAGAAAGTGATTGCACACTGGCAAAGGTTACTTGATGGTTTAATGACTTTTCTTTTAAACCTGCTGAAAATATACTCGCCTCTAAACCAAAACTTTTATATTTTTGCGAATTTTGCTCTACCAGCTCTTTTACATGAGCAAGCACTAATATTTTTTGCTTAGCTATACGCGCAAGTTCAGCAATAACCAAACTCTTACCTGCGCCGGTTGGTAGTACAATAACGGCAGGATCATTACTCTTTCTAAAGTGTAAAACGGTTCGTTCTACGGCTTCTTGCTGGTAAGGTCTTAGTTTATAGCTCATGGGAAAACAAATAGGTTTGAGTGAAGAGATTTTAGCAAATAATAGCTGGGAGTTTTAAACTTTAATTATATTTTATTGAGGGGTAAACAAAAAAGAGAAGCCGAAGCTTCTCTTATATTTAGCTTTAAGCTAAAAATTTCTCAAGCTCAACACCTTCAAACGCTTTAGGACGACGGCCACGGCCTGTCCATTCAATAGTCTCACCATTAAGTTCCATACGGTACTTAGGCTTAACTTTAGTACGTTTGTCAGATGCTCCATCTTGTAAATCTTCTAGCGTAAGTCCTTTTTCTTTTAAAAGATCCAAAACTTCCTGTTTCGCTTTTTGCTGCTGGGTATATTTTGAAATTGCATCATTGATAAGCTGTTGGGCTTTTTCAAGATCCGTTAATGATGCTGTTTTAATAAAAGATCGGACTTCTTTCATTTATATCTCGCTAAATTGTGTGATTAGATTTATTTAAATATTCTTTTTTAGTATAAGGGTATTTTTCAAAAATAACTACGACACATAATTTATTAATGTATATAAAATTTATTTATAAAAAAACCGCGATTAAAATCGCGGCTTTTATCATTTTATATAAATAACAATTAGAACTTAGTAGTAAAGCTTAACTGGAAATAACGACCAGTAACATCATAAGCTTCACCAACAGTGTTTATACCTGATGCTCCACTTACAGAACTTTGGTTTGCTACAGGAGGTTGCTTATCAAAAACATTTCGAACTGAAAAAGTAACGTCTGTTCCAGACGTGATGTTATAAGTACCTGATAGATCATGATAAATAACAGTCGGGAAGCGATTAAACTTTTCTAAAGGAGCACCAGTTGAGAAATTTTGGTTTCCTTCAATATTACTATCATTTGAACTTGCCCAGTACTTCATGCGCCATGATACCGCAAAGTCATCAACTGCATAGCCTAAATTTAAATTTGCACGATTAGTAGGAGTTAATACTTCACCTCTGTAATCTATCTCTTCACCAGATTCAATTGATGTTTCAGCATACTCATACAAATGATTCCAAATCAAGTCAGCTGATAATTGCCCGTAAGCAAATTCTTGTTTATAGCTTAATTCAATATCCAAGCCTTTTGTGCTTAAATCATTTTCATTGCTAGTACCAGAGCTAACTTCTGTCAAAGCACCTCTTGTATCACGTATTGCCCCACCACATGTCGCATCAAAGTCTGATGGATCAACACCGTAGCATCGGTTTAATACCGTTGTTCTAGCAGTGGTAGCAATAGCGTTATCTACAGCAATATCGTAGTAGTCAAGCGTTAATGAAAATTCATCAGTCACTTGCCAAATAGCGCCAACACTAAATGAATCAGATGTTTCTTCTTTTACATCTTCATTACCACCAACATAACCGCCAGTGCTTTGACGTTCAATAGTTGTTAAATTGAATGCGCCTTCAGTAGCAACTCGATTAGCCACTTCAGCGATAGAAAGACAGTTAGCCGCTACATTTCCGGTAGATGATGCAGTAATTGCATCACATGGATCTGCAACACCTGAAAATGTTTCACCTCTACCACCGAATAAATCAGCAATATTTGGAGTTCTAATAGCTCGCGCTGCTGATGCTCTTAATTTTACTGTATCTGTAGGAGAGTATTGTACACCTGCATTCCATGTTGTTTGTCCACCAACAATTTCATGATCTGAATAGCGAGCGGCTAAATCTAGTTCAACATTTTCGAGAACTGGTAATACAGTTTCAACAAAAACATCGTTAGTGTAGAAGCTACCATTCGTAGGCTCAGATTTATTTGTACTTGAAGCACCAGTTTGCGCTAAATCACCTGGAGAGTATGAACCTTTTTCAAGACGATGTTCTGCACCAACTGCTAGACCAACCATACCACCTTCTAGCTCAATTGGTAATTCACCTGAAAGGGTTGTTGAAAATATAAATTGCTCAACTTGACCTTGAGATTTTGCAGGTGATCTTACATATGCAACAGCTTCATCAGACAAAGTTCCTGCACCGAACAAATCTAAAGGCACACATCCTTGAAGTACTGCTAAATCATTAGAACATTGGACGTTACCTTCTGCGTTAGTGTATACATCTAATGCATTTGCAGCACGTTCAACATTTATTTGACCACCATTTTCTTGGCGCTGGTCAGTTTTACCCCATGAAATATAAGAGTTTAAAAGCCAGTTGTCATTAATTTCCCAATCTATACCTGTCGCAATACGGATAGTATCACGCTCTAAATCTGTTGAACGAGCACCAAACTCAACCATACGGCGAACTAACGTTGGAATATTATTATCCATTGTTAAATCAGGATTATCAGACATTAAATTTTGGCGTAAAAGGTCTGGAACTAAAGGGCTTCCCAGTTTAATCCCACCAACGCCACCACGTGAAGGTAGATATACATCATCCGTAGTAAAAGGAGTTGGTTCAATAGTCGAGTTGTATGTTTTAGATGAATTCCAGTTTACTTCCGTAAAAGAGTGAACACTATCTGAAATATCTTGTTTAAAATTAACTGCTGCGTATTTACGCTCAAGCGGAGTAACTAACTGTCGGTAAGAAGCACGATTGAATGAATTCTCATCACCTACATAAGGTGTCCCATCTGCATTGTATGCGCCAACACGGCCTTGAGGCGGATATGAAGAATTCTGAATACCAACATATTCACCACCCTCATCATTCAAAAATATAGCTTCATCATATCTTGAGAAGTCTCGATCGGATGACTTCAGACCTTTATCATCATCATATCCAGCAGCAATTGTTACACTACCTGAATCCCAGCTATTACCAGCAGTAAGGTTTAAAGAATATTTTTCGCGATCAGACTCATCTGAAACACCTGTTTGAGCGTTAACTTCAACACCTTCAAAATCGCTTCGCGTAATAATGTTCACAACACCAGCAACAGCATCTGAACCATAAATCGCTGAAGAAGCACTTTTAAGAATATCAATACGTTCAATCATTGATGCTGGTATTGCATTTAAGTCAACCGCATAACCACTTGATGGAGAAACGCCTGATACAAAGCGACGACCATTCACTAATACTAATGTTCTTGAAGAACCTAAGTTACGTAAAGATGTAGTGTTAAGACCAACGCCTGTAGTACCAAATGCACTATTTGATTGGTTTGAACCAGCAATAGTGACCGGGGATTGATTCAAAACATCAGCTACATTCAATGCGCCCATTTGAATAATATCACTTCGACCAATTGATGTGATTGGCACGGTTGTTTCAATATCAGTGCGCTTTATGCGTGAACCCGTTACTTGAATACGCTCTACTTTTTCAACACCTTCGTTTGCAGCGATTGTGTTCATAGAAAAAACAGCTGTAGATGCTGCACCAAAAGCAATCGCTAAGCGAACAGCTTTTGAAACTTGATTATTTAACATTGGATTCTCCCTAGAATACTATTTTAATTGTTTTGCCTTCAAAAACGGTCTGCATTTAATTGCAGTACCTATTTTGATTCGAATAGTAGTCCTAACTTATGCAAAAGGTCAACACTTGGCTAACCAAATAAAACTCTTTATTTACAAAGCTTTAAAGTAACAAAAAACAAACACGATGCCCTTTTTGCAATAATTTATTATTGTATTGCTGTCTTGTTATATGGTTGTATTATTGCAAAAAAATAATTTAAAATAAGTGCTGCCTATAGAAGAAACCATATCTAAATCTCGCCTAAAACAAGTTACTTACTTCCTTATTGTGGCGAATTATGTAGGTGTAAAAGCATGCAAAAAAATAAATTACCTACATAAAATTAACAAAAATGATTGAGACAACTATAGCTATTCAACTATCTGAAAAGCACTATTTCGCCTTTCTAAAAAAGAAAACATCCATAAAGCTATATGTTCATTGATTTCCAAAATCGCGCACAAATAGCAGGCTAACTAAAATAGCTGAGTCACTTTTAGTAGTAATTACTATTAAATATGTATAAATGCTTAGTCTGTATTTCAGAAAGTCGGCGAGGTAGGAGTGTTAATAACTCCCTATATAGATAAAGATGCTATGCGAGTGACGCAAGCTTAATACTGAAACGAAAAAATGAAAGAGCTGCTGTTATGCGTGATGTAATGTGATGCTGCTGATAGCTTTAAAACTCAAAGATATTAAAGCACCACCCTATTCATCAGATTAGAATATAATAAATTTAGAATAGGCTTTTAAAGGATACGAAGACGTTGTTAACGTAGCTTTGAGGCACGTAACCACTCTATCAATAGAGTAATTGGCGTATCAGATATGATCAAGGTTGAGGGCTGTACTACCCAAGAATATATCCAATCACCACATTTTCAGCTTAAGTAATGAAAAATAATTTTTCGTTGATATCCATTATGTTTTTAAACTTCTGAAGAACCGCTAAGTAAATCCAACAATTTCCAGTCTAAAGAAACGTAATATCAACTAGATATAAAAAATTTTTGCCTAGTTATAGCGAAATTTACTTATCGTTAAATAAACCCCATATATAAGCCGGTTGGTATAAACACATATTAGGGCAAGTAAAACATAAAAAAGCCTACTGAAATTTCAGTAGGCTTTAATATTAAACACTTTCGTTTATAAACTTATTTACTAAAAATATTAGAAACGTAAGTTTAGTCCTAAGTTGAAACGTCTGCCGTATACGTCGAAAAACTCACCATCATCGTATGTGCCAGGATTTCTAGGAGGTGTAATATCAAATAAGTTTGAAACACCTAATCTTACTTCAAGCATTTCGCTAACAGTATAACGACCATTTATTGACCATTCTGTATAAGAAGGAACATCATTATAGTTGTTATTTTCAGCAGTCCACTCTCTGTCTAATACTGTTGAATGACGGTATTTACCAATCATACCTACGTATAAATCATCGTAAGTATAGCCTACCGTTAGGTTACCCTGCCAACGAGGGTATCTTACTTCACCAACTGTAGGTGTTGGTTCATAGCCTTCGCTAGAAACATCTGTATTAAACTCTCTATGCTCAAGGTAACTTGCTAGTAAACGGAAGTTAAATGAACCGTAGCTCGTTTCATACTTGTATGTACCTTCTAAATCAACACCTTTAAGAGAGTAAGATGCTAAGTTATATGGTCCATTACGAACCTCAGAAATATCAAGAGTCGTAGGATCACGGTCAACTAAGTCACAAGCACTATTATCTAAACTAGACGCTTCGTAACAATCATCAATAACACGCTGTGCACCTAAAGAGTTAATTGCATCTTCAACGTCAAAACTCCAATAATCTGCAATTAACGTGATATTTTCAGTTGGGGTATAAATTACACCAAATAATGTATCGTCAGACGTTTCTTCTTGAAGGTTTGCATTACCTGAATTCACACTTGGTGGAGTAACACTACGCCAATCATCAGATGGTCTCCAATCTCCAACTGTAGTACCTGGGTTTGGAATACCTGCAGCTTGACAGTTAGCAATTAAGTTTGCTTTTTTGCTATCACTCGCTGTAGATATATTAGTTTGGTCACATGGATCGCCATAAGACGCGAATGACTGAGTACCAGCAGAATAAAGTTGAGATAATGATGGAGCACGAACCGACTTAGACTTTGTACCACGGAAACGAAGTTCATCGTTCATTGCATAGTTAAAGCCTACCTTCCAAGCTACATTATCGCCCACTGAAGAGTAATCCATGTAACGAGCGGCTAACTCAAGGCTTAATGAATCAACAAATGGTGCATCCACTAATAATGGAACTGACATTTCAACACCAATTTCATCAACTGTAAATTCACCATCCCATGCTTTTACAAAGTTACCAAACACTAGATTATTCTGCATTGCTGCACCAGGTTCATTAGAACCAGTTTCTTTACGATGCTCAGCACTTAAAGCAAAAGAAACACCACCGGCAGGCATATCAAAAGCATAACCTGAAATAACACCACCAATAACTTGCTGCTGTTTAACTTTAGAAATTGATGCTGAGGTAGTAACGTAATCTAAAGCTTCTTGAGATGCACCATTAAGACCGAACAGGCTCAATGCCTGACAACCATCTAACGCACCAACTAAAGAACCATCTGAATCACGGTCTGCACAACGAATTGCTCCGTCAATTTCTACCGCGTCAATAGCCTTGTTAAAGTTCTCAGTAAGGAATTCACCGTTCCATGTAGTGTCGTTTTTATTGCGACCGTAACTAAAATATACTTCGTAATCGAACTCTTCTAGTAGTAACCCTTGGAAAGAAAGAGTTGTATTAAGTGTTGTACGATCATCTTCATAGGTACGATTACCGAAACCCGAAGCTAGCTTATAAATTGTAACTGAATCTCTACCAGCTTCATCTAGTTGTGCTTTAGCAGCTGGGTCTAAAAATGCATTATCTGAACGAATCGATTCAGCAAGGAAAATTGGGCTACTTTCTGCATAAGCACTTGCTTTTGAAAAAGAAACTTCAAAATTCATTGAATGATCGTCAGCATAATTATTTACAATGTTTGTAAAAACATTAAAACGATTAAGTGGTGTTGCAAGATCTTGATGTTCAATAAATTTGTAACCATTAGAGAAGCCGTCACCAAAATATCTAAGTTGATTATTCGGCGCAGGTCT
Organism: Pseudoalteromonas sp. BSi20429; assembly: GCF_000238895.1. Lineage (NCBI taxonomy): Bacteria > Pseudomonadati > Pseudomonadota > Gammaproteobacteria > Alteromonadales > Pseudoalteromonadaceae > Pseudoalteromonas > Pseudoalteromonas sp. BSi20429. The sequence continues at coordinate 29,442 of NZ_BADV01000088.1, forward strand.
TGTTACACCACCAACTATAACGGGACTAAATTCACCATTATCACCAAATACAACATGGCCATCAGGTAAGAAAGCATCACCTGCGCGATCGTAATAGCCTAGTGTTTGCAAACCGGCAAACTCACCTGTAGCTAAAATATTCTGTGGAATTCCATCCGTGTCAGAAACGTTATCAGGGTTTAACATCCCAGAAACTGGGTTACGAAGAAAGTCACGGTCTTGAGCTTCAAGCTGTTCTGTTTCTGAGTAAGATAAGCTCGTAATAAAACTTATTTTATCGCTTTCACCACCAAACGTGAATGAAAAAGACTCTTCTTCACCACCACTTTGTTCTGTAATAGATTTTTTGTAGTTGAAGTCCATAGTATCTTGAGACTTTTTCAAAATAATATTAACTACACCCGCAATTGCATCTGAACCGTAAACTGCTGACGCGCCGCCATGAACAATATCCATACGTTCAATCATTTCAGTCGGAATGCCGTTTAAATCTACCGCAGGATTATCTACAGAAGCACCTACGTATCGACGACCGTTTACAAGTACTAAAGTACGACCTTCTCCAAGCTGACGAAGATCTGTAGTATTTATACCCGCACCAAAAATAGTGTTAGTAGTTGTTGTAGGTGCAGAGCCTACGCCAGATGAAGGCAGCTTTTGTAACAAATCTGATATGTTTGTGATGCCGGCATTAGATAGCTCTTCGCCAGTAATTGTAGTTACAGGAGTAGGTGAAACCTCTGAAAAACGCTTAATACGCGAGCCTGTAACCTCTATACGTTCTACTTTTTCAACGCCTTCTTCTGCCGCAATTGAATTTGCAGCGAAAACAGCCGTTGATGCTGTACCAAAAGCAATCGCTAAGCGAACTGCCTTTGAAATTTTATTGTTTAACATTTGATTCTCCCTAGAATACTATTTTATTATTTATGCTTAATTTTTAAAATTAATGCGCAATAAAGCCACTTAATAAGACTAAAAATGCCTATATGAAGGTACAGTAGGACTTTATTGTGTGACGGATGATAGTACTAGAGAAACAAAGAGGTCAACACATTATTAACTTTAAACCAGCAAAAATAACAAATGTATCTTTCACCATTACATTAAAATCAACAGTAAGCAGCTGATTTTATTGAAAAAGTAATATGTGTATATTTAAAGCTTATATCACCTTAAAATAAAATACTTTAATAACAATAACTTGAGTGTTTGTAAAGATTTGTAACAAAGCATCATTAAAATATATAAAAACATTCATATTTAGTAGAAATATCTAAAGCTGCAGGTTTAAAAAAGTGTCTCTTTTATTTAAGGTGAAATATAAAACAACCTTAC
>NZ_BADV01000087.1:0-20758 GCF_000238895.1 Pseudoalteromonas sp. BSi20429
GAGCCGCTTTAGCGCCTCAAGGGATGCGAATAATACACCCTTTATTTTTCGAGTCAACACTTAGTTTTAAACTTTCTTTTTAGAAGATTTAAAACCGAAGTTTTACTTAACTCTCTGAGTAGTTCGTGCCTCGCTATGCGTTGGCGTTTCCTGTCTCAGTGGGGTCGCATTATAGGGAGATTCGAGCGGGGGTCAATGTTTTATTTCAGCTTTTTGACAATTAAATGAATTTAGTATGAAAGCTATACAAATAAAGGGCTGCAGGATACTTTTAGTTTAAAAAACACTCATAATTTATGTATCAATTGATGATGTATTAGTAAGGTTTAAACTAAGCTGTATGTTAAACAAACAACACACAGCTTTATTTAAAATTAAAGATTTATTTAGATGCTATTTCCCATACGGCAATAGAGCCTGATATTTCATTTCCAACAATTAAGAGTGGATTTCCTGTTGCACTTTGCTCTGCTGAAACGAATACCATTCCTTCAGGTGCCAAATCGCCTGTAATATTCGCTCCTTTAATTAAGCCTCTATTATAGAAGTAGTCTTCAAATTGCACATTGTATGGATTAGTAATGTCGTAAACCATAATACCGCCCATACGTTCTAATCCAACAAAAGCAAATGTACGATCGTCAATTTTACCAATAGTCAGCGCTTCAGGCTCTGCGCCTTTATCATCTGAACGTGAGTCACCTTTGTTTTCATCTTCATTGTTGTTAAATGATTCACCATGCACAGATGCTGTTATACGTGCTATATCGTCACCTGAATCAAAAACCACCAGCCCATTGCTATCCCAAATAGTAAAAGAACGTGCGCCATAGCCGTAAAGCGATTCGTATTGTCCGTCGTTATTGGTATCGCCTTTTATTGTTGTTACTTTTAAGCGACCAATATCATTATCGTCATTATTTAAGTAATCAAAATTAGCAGCAAGAGTTAAGTCTTCAACGCGGCTTTCATCTATATAAGCTAAGCAGCCATCGTCTTTATCGTAATCAAGTCCGCCCTTTGCTATACAGTCTGCTTCATTCGTTGTATCAAAAAAGTATTCTCTTGCGTCACCTTCGTTGGCAGTGACTATAAAGTTAGCGCCTTTCCAACTAAAGCTTGAGATAGTATCGGGCTGGTACATACCATAGAGCCCTGGGTATGATTTAAAATTAACGCCGCCGTCTTTATCTGAGGCATCAAGTTGTAAGCTTGACCAATCTTTAAAGCCTAAGCCCTTTAGCTCAAGACTGTTGTCTTGTAGGTTAACTATTGCAAGTGCATTATTTTCTTGAATAGATACATAAGCATATTTGTTATCTTTAGAAATGCTAACGTACTCGGGCTCTAAATCCATAGCTACTGTGGTATTTATTAGATTACCGTTAATAGTACGACCATTTGGGTTTGCAAAAACTACCCCTTGCGCTTCTAGTTCGGTTTGTTTGTTGTTATAGGCTTTAAAATCAATATTTATTGCTGTATCGGCTATTACATTATTTGTTATATCGATAATACTAATAGAACCTTCAGGATCTACGCTGTAGTCATCACTTGGTTCACCTTCGTTAGCAACCACTGCTTTTGCGCCATCATGGGTGAACGTCACCATGTCTGGTAAAAATCCGACTGTAACATTTTTAATAAATACAGGTGAGTCGCCGCTTATATCGTAAAAAGCAATTTGACCTGTATCACCCGTGCTTTCAGCAGCCATTGCCACTGCAAGTAGATTGTTATTTTCATCAATAGCAATGCTGTTTGCATCGCCTTGGGTGAACTCGTTTAAAGGCAACGTAATAACGGATGTTAAATTTGTGCCGTTTATAACCCCTTCGTTATCTTTAACGAGTGCGGCAGTATCAAAGGTGTCGGCGGGTAAAATATTAACAACAGCGTCCTCACCTGAACTGTTAATAGCGTAAATCCATTTTTTAGATGCTTGATATGCAACTATTTCAGCTGCACCTTCTGGGCTTTGTGCATTTAATACACCTCTACCCACAAGGTTAATATTTAATGCTGAATTGGCATTTATACCATTTAACCCATTAGTCCCACCTGTGCCTTGTTCTCCCTGTAATCCTTGAGAGCCGTTTTGACCATCGTCACCATCAAGTGAGCAACCAGTAAGAACAGATATAAGTGACAGCGCAATAATTGATTTTTTAAACATGTAATTTTCCTTAGTATTGTATTTGCTAAATATCAACACACAGGCATGACAAGATTATGGCAGTTTTAATACAGCCCCTCAGCCTAAGTAATTAGCTTATACGCTAGCGGAGTTATTAAAATTAAAGCGGCCGTATAACCAAGAATTTTTACAGTCGGGGAATAATCTCGTTTAATTGCAACCCCTAGCAAAGGTCTAAGTACATCAATACGTGTAATACCCCATGTAATAACACCGCAAAAAGACCAAGTCCCTGTAATAATGATGAATGGTTCAGCAACAGGCCCTAAACTTAAAGGCTGTAGTAAAAAACACAAAATAATCAAAATGCTTTGATGCAATAAATAAAAGGGAAACACCCATACATTGAGCTGTTTTAAATAGTAAGTATTAAAATTTAAAAATCGGTGAGCAAACGCGAGTACAAAAAATACACCTACAACACGTTGAATATTGTAGCTAGCGCTTAAAATAAAATGAGGAAGAGTAAACACCTTCTGATAACTTAATATTATAAGTACAAACAAAACCGCAAAACTCAAAGCTAGTAATACCAAGTTTTTATTTAAGCAGTTCCAAAAGTAAGTGTTTTTTGGCAAGTATGTATCCTGCGAGTAGCAGTATTAAGCCGTTAGTCTCTCTGATTGAATCGCCAGTTAAGTAATGGCTTGTAAATAGTACGGCAATAGTGAGCAAGGTAATTAAAAGCCCAAATGACATATCCCCTTTAACAAATGTTTTTAAAGGCGTAAGAAAAGGCAAGCGTGCAAAAAGAGTTAAAACGATAATGATCAGCATAAATTGCCACAACGAGCGCAAATACCATAAGTGATTTACATCCACATTCGGCCACACTCCAGACTGATAATTAATAAAAAGCGTATTGTTTGTCTCTATAAAAGCTAAATAAAATTGCCAATAGCTAATATCAATAACACCGTGCTGTGACATTTCTGCAAACAGCTGTAAAGGCACTATTAGCCATAGTCCCACCAGCAAGGGTAATAGTAAAAAAATAGAACGGTATAAGGTGAAATGTAACCAAGATTTAAAGCTGCTTACTTTATCAATCATAAAACGCAGTGCTACGCCCGAAATAAACCAAATGAGCAACATGCGCCAAGGTGAAAACACCAACATTAAATATTCAACATACTGTGATGTATAATTACTTTTAAAATGAAATCCCCAGTTTTCGCTATACAACATGCCAATGTGATAAAAAATTAGCGACGCAAATGCGATTACCCTAAGCCAATCAAGATAATATTTACGCGAATTAACTAATGAAGGTTGTTGTACTTGAGTGCTCATGCTTTTACTACTTTATGTATGTTATGCGTTATTCATACCTAAAGATCTCGCTAAAACTATCTATAAGTGCTTATATTACAAGCAATAGTGATAAAAGGTGGTATACAGGGATAAGCGTGCCACGTCAGCAATAAGCATACATTTATGAACCTACAGCACTTTCAACGTTTTCAAAGCATTTACGCATCAGTATTACTGTGTGCTTACGTATTAATTAATAATACAGTAAACGCTACAACCCAAATAATGGAAGCCCAAAGAGAAGGGGCTTTAACTTTTTTAATGTGGGAGCCATTTGTTTGGGAGTATTCAAGTGCCTTGAGTACTTTGCTTATATTCCCTATTTTAATTTGGTTTTTAAGACACTTATCTTTTAATTGGCAAAATATTACGGCCTCATTAGGTATGTACTTTGGTGCCTCTATTATATTTAGCGTGTTACACGTTGGTATTATGGTAGGGGTTCGTAAATTCATATATTTGTTGAATGATGGGTCTTACAACTTTGGACTTAGCTGGTTTGAGCTTATTTATGAATACCAGAAAGACGCTATAAGCTTTGTGTTTTTCATCGTACTTATCAAAGTATATCAATATGTGGTGCAGCAGTTACTAGGTGAAGCCTCTTCAATTGAAGAAAGTGAGCAGCAAACAACATCGACCATAAACCGCCTATTAGTTAAAAAGCTCGGAAAAGAATTCATTATAAAAATAGAGGATGTTGATTGGCTTGAATCGTCGGGTAATTATGTAAACCTACATATAGGCTCACGTATATATCCGTTAAGGGCAACGCTTACAGCATTAAGTAAACAACTTGAAGTGCAGGGGTTTTGTAGAATTCACCGCAGCCATGGCGTAAAACTCGATAAAGTGGAGTCTATTACACCACTACCCAGTGGCGACAGTGAAATAAAATTAACTACAGGTAAAGTACTTAACTTGTCTAGACGCTATAAAGAGCAATTTAAACTTCAACTAAAATAAAAAAGGCTACCTAAGTAGCCTCTATTGTCATTTTTTAACTGGGCGTTTCCAACCAGTTAAATTACGCTGTTTAGAGCGTGCAATTGCTAATTGGTCATCTTCAACGGTACTGGTGATCACAGAGCCTGCACCAATTGTTGCAGTTGCGCCTATATTTACTGGGGCAACGAGTGATGAATTAGAACCAATAAAGGCATTATCGCCAATAATAGTTTTTGCTTTGTTAACACCATCGTAGTTACAGGTAATAGTGCCAGCGCCAATATTCACTTTTTCGCCAATTTCAGCATCACCTAAATAACTTAAGTGGTTGGCTTTAGAGCCTTTACCTAGACGGGTTTTTTTCATCTCAACAAAGTTACCAATGTGTGAGTCTTCTTCCATTACAGCGCCTGGGCGAAGGCGAGCATAAGGACCAAGCGTACACTTATCTGCAACTGTGGCATCTTCAATCAGTGTATTAGCTTTAATAATAACGTTATCACCAATACTACAATTTTTAAGGACACAGTTAGGACCTATTTGTACATTATTACCAAGCGTGACCGTGCCTTCAAAAATAACGTTTACGTCGATAAGTACATCTTCACCGGTGGTAACTGTTCCTCGCACATCAATACGCGCAGGGTCAGCAAGTGTTGCGCCATTTAACATTAACTCTTCTGATTGCCATGCTTGGTAAGCGCGCTCTAAGCCTGCAAGTTGTACGCGGTTATTTGCGCCCTCAACTTCCATTGCATGGTCTGGCTGAGCTGAAGTGATTTCTACGCCTTCACTGTGAGCCATTGCAACGATATCTGTTAAGTAGTACTCGCCTTGTGCATTATTGTTAGATAAGTTACCTAACCATGTTTTTAATAGCTTACCGTTAACAGCCATAATGCCTGTATTTACTTCGTTAATAAGTAACTGCTCTGGGCTTGAATCTTTTTGCTCAACAATACCAACTAACTTACCACCGGCACGAAGCATTCGACCATAGCCATTTGGGTTTACCAAATTTACCGTTAATACCGCTAAACCATTTTTAGGTGTTGCGGCTAATAAACGCTCTAGTGTTGATTGTTTTGTTAGTGGTACATCACCGTATAAAATTAATACCGTGTCTTCATCATTAACATGAGAGTTGGCTTGCGCTACTGCGTGGCCAGTACCAAGTTGTTCAGCTTGAAGTACCCAATTTACATTGTTATCGGCAAGTTGTTGTTGTAATAGTTCGCCGCCGTGTCCGTAAACTAGGTTTGTAGTCGTTGCACCCAATGCCATCGCATTATCAATAACGTGCTGCACCATTGGTTTACCTGCAACTTTGTGCAAAACTTTAGGTAAAGCAGAGCGCATACGAGTACCTTTACCCGCAGCAAGAATAATAGTTGTTAGAGCCATTAAAACAATTTCCTTTTTTCGTTGTTTTAGCTAAATAAGTCTTATGTTTGATCAGAAAATTACGTAAATCACTTCTTGTGCAAATACTCAGTAGGTTAGTTTATTAGTACTGAATCTTGACTGAAAAAACACACTTAATTGGATGACGTTATTGTAGCGAGGATTGGTGAAGGATATAAGTGAAATTATCGTTATAGTGCTTTCATTCTTATTAAATTAAAAAGTAAAAAACTCAATAAAGCTTACTTAGGCACTTCTATAGCTTTTACTAGCTTATTATTGTTAATAGTAATAGTGGTAAAGGCTAGAGTACCAAGCTCTTTTGCATAGCTTAGCTGTGTTATCAAACCAACCTTTAATGTGTAAATAAGCTCAGCATTCGCTTTAAAGCCTAAATTCAAATCATATAAATAGATATTAGAGCCATCAGAATGAAAAAGTTTATTATCATTAAGTGCAAATGAATGCTTGTATAGAACAGAGTTTAATTCAAATTCATGGGTTATCAAATTATTCCAACTATCAAAAATCTGTAACTTATTTTGCGCAGAAAGGAATATAAACTTTGAGGTTGAAAGTTGCTCAAACCACACTGGATTGCTAATTGGTAGCAACATACTTTTTTTGGTAGCCCTATCATATAGGTAAGCCGTGTTACTGGTAGCTGTATCACCCCGCAAAATGTAGCCTATATTTTTGTTATTCAAATACTCTACATTTACAATATTACCATCAACTGTAATAGTATCTTTTAAACTTAACTCAGCAGTGTCGCGGATATCAATTACATTGCTCTTTAATGCTAATAGCTCTTCCCCATCACTTGAAACTTTCATTATTGAAAAATCAATAATGTTTGATTTAATACTCACAGTACCCGTAGCAGTATCTAAAACAGCTAACCTTTTTATTTGTGCATCATTAAGTAAATAATAAATATATCCATTATTAGTGTTCTGAGCGTTGAATGTATTTATATTTTCCGGTGCAATATCTTCTAAATTAAGGGCATCTAAACTGAGTTGATAAATGTGGCGGGTGTATGGGTATTGTGTCGCTAGCATTTCACTTGGGCTCAAAGGTAACGTAGTTGAATAACCTGAAACTCCCTGCATAGATACTTTTCGAAGTAATTTTTGACTAACGAGGGAGTACTGATAAAGAATATTATCAACATTATCGTACCAAAGTAATGAGTTCGATTTTTGATCGTAGTTTAATGACCAGATACGATTTTTGGTCGTATAAAGGTGAGTTTGAGCTCCGCCTTCAGTATCTGCAATGTACAATTCACTAAAACCAAATTGATGGCGCTCGAAAACCACCTTATTTTTATCTTCTATATGAGCCAGAAATTTATCACCGTAAGAATTTAAATTGGGAGAGCTTATTTGATACTCTTCACCCGTTATGAGGTTACGATTCATCAATACAGCAAGCTCATCCCGATTACGGTAACCAAGTTTGGAATATACAAAATTCGTATTATTAACCCCTTCACCAAAAAAAGGTAAATTATTACAATCAAACAAATGCTTTGCTTCACCTATAAAATTACTATCAATAATAAACACTTGGCAGTCTTTCTTGCCACTATTCTGTCTATAAATAATATCACTATTATTATATGACCAACCAACTGGAGTTAATTCATATCCTATTTTAAATAATACCTTTTCTCTGCCTGTAATAAGATCTTTATTGATTAAATAAGACTCTAGCCCTTCATTTTTTGAAACAATAAACGCTAAGTTCTTTTCATTAGGTGAAAGTACAAGAAAACTATGGGTTCCATCTTTCATTGATAAAACCTCTTCTTGGTAGTCTTTGTAAGTTGTTTTTACTTCACGATTTTTGACTGGCCAAATAAAAGAAATTAACAGGATACTAACTAATAAAAGTAGTAGGAACGCCCTTAAGCGAGTTTTATTTATTACAGGTTTTGCTTTTTTTATTACATCTGGTTTATTAAGGTTATCTATGGGGAGGTTTTGGTATTCGCTTCCAATAAATTCAACGCTAGGAACAAAACTATATCCTTTACGATAATGGGTTTTTACTACTAGCTCGCTTTGTTGCGGCGATTTTAATATTTTGCGAAGTTCTGAAATAGCTCGATTAATGGCGTTATCGTCAACATAAGTCTGACACCAAACATCTTCAATTAGATTTTCGCGGGTAATAATCATGTTTTGATTTAAGATAAGGTAACTTAAAATTTTGTACAGTAGTGGCTCTAACTCTTTTTCTACAGTGCCATCACTAATTATTTGCCGCTTTATATTTAAACACCAAGCACCAAATTTGACTTCTACTACTGAATCAGAAAACTCTGCTTGTTTCATTTTTTCACTTACTTTATATCCTTATAGCAGTCTATTCGTTGCTTGATTTTCACAATAAACCACTACACTCCATTAACTGAAGGTTAACAGTTTAGTGTTTCAGTGTCATCTCTTCAGGCACAAAAAAGCCCACTTAGAGTGGGCTTTTTACAAACCGGATAGGCTTACTTGTGACGTAATTGCTGAATTACGCGTAACTGAGCAACTGCTTCTGCCAGTCGCGTAGCCGCTTGCTGATAATCAAACTCAACAGCTGACGAATTCGCCATATGTTCTTCAGCTTCACGTTTAGCCTTTTGTACAGAATCTTCATCTAAATCTTCACCACGAACCGCAGTATCTGCAAGAATCGTGATGTGATTTGGTTGAACTTCTAATGTACCGCCAGCAACATATATCACATCTTCGTGACCAAATTGCTTAACTAAACGTACCATACCAGGTTTAAGGGCAGTTAGTAGTGGAGCATGGCCTAGGTTTACACCCAGCTCGCCTTCACTACCAGATACTTGAATCGATTCAACAAGACCAGAGAACAAACTCTGCTCTGCGCTTACTACGTCAAGATGTACAGTCATAGCTGTCATACTACCCTCCTAGTTACATGCCTTTGGCTTTTTCTTGAGCTTCTTCGATAGAGCCAACCATGTAGAACGCTTGCTCTGGCATATCATCAAATTCACCGTTTAAGATGCCTTTAAAGCCAGAAATTGTATCTTTTAGTGATACGTATTTACCAGACGCGCCTGTAAACACCTCTGCCACGAAGAATGGCTGAGATAGGAAACGTTGGATTTTACGTGCACGAGATACAAGTTGCTTATCTTCGTCAGAAAGCTCGTCCATACCTAGGATTGCAATGATGTCTTTAAGTTCTTTATAACGCTGAAGAACTGTTTGAACGCCACGTGCTGTATCGTAGTGCTCTTGACCAATTACTTGTGGGTCAAGTTGACGTGAAGATGAATCAAGTGGGTCTACCGCTGGGTAGATACCAAGTGACGCGATATCACGTGAAAGTACTACTGTTGCGTCTAAGTGAGCAAAGGTAGTTGCTGGAGATGGATCCGTTAAATCATCCGCAGGTACGTATACCGCTTGGATTGATGTAATTGAACCCGTCTTAGTAGAAGCGATACGCTCTTGAAGCACACCCATTTCTTCAGCAAGTGTAGGCTGGTAACCTACCGCTGATGGCATACGACCAAGTAGTGCAGATACTTCTGTACCAGCAAGAGTATAACGGTAGATGTTATCTACGAAGAAAAGTACATCGCGACCTTCATCACGGAACTTTTCAGCCATAGTAAGACCAGTTAACGCTACGCGTAAACGGTTACCAGGAGGCTCGTTCATCTGACCGTATACAAGCGATACTTTATCAAGTACGTTTGAATCGTTCATCTCATGGTAGAAATCGTTACCCTCACGTGTACGCTCACCAACACCTGCGAATACTGAGTAGCCGCTGTGCTCGATTGCGATGTTACGGATAAGTTCCATCATGTTTACAGTTTTACCAACACCGGCACCACCGAATAAACCAACTTTACCACCTTTAGCAAACGGACATACAAGGTCGATAACCTTGATACCAGTTTCTAAAAGTTCAACTGAACTTGATTGCTCTTCGTATGAAGGTGCTGCACGGTGAATAGACATACGGTCTTCTTCGCCGATTGGACCCGCTTCATCGATTGGCTCACCAAGTACGTTCATGATACGACCAAGTGTTGCTTTACCAACTGGAACTTGAATCGATTCACCTGTATTCATAACTAAAGCACTACGACGTAAACCATCAGTAGTACCCATAGCGATAGTACGCACTACACCGCCACCTAGCTGTTGTTGAACTTCTAGAGTCAAACCAGCTAAATCGCCATCTGTTACTCTTAGTGCGTGGTATACCGCTGGCACGCTATCTTGTGGAAATTCAATATCCACAACGGCGCCGATAATTTGGACGACCTTACCTAAACTCATGTCTATTCCTCTCGTTAATCTTTACCCGAAGCATTAAACTGCTGCTGAGCCAGAACAAATCTCACTAATTTCTTGTGTGATTGCTGCTTGGCGAGCCTTGTTATAAACAAGCTGTAGCTCGTCCATAAGGTCACCTGCGTTATCAGTTGCAGCTTTCATTGCAACCATACGAGCAGCCTGTTCAGAGGCAGCATTTTCTACCACACCTTGGTATGCTTGAGACTCAATAAAGCGTACTAACAAAGACTCTAAAATAGCCTCTGGATTTGGCTCGTATAAGTAATCCCATGTGTGAGCAGATACTTCTTCTTCAGCTTTTGGCAAAGGGAGTAACTGATCTATAATTGGCTCTTGCCTCATGGTATTAACGAATTTGTTATATACCAAGAATAAACGGTCTATTTTGCCTTCAGAAAATGCATCAAGCATAACTTTTACAGGACCAATAACGTCTTGTACTGAAGGTTTATCTCCTAGGCCCGCTTTTTTAGCGAGTAGTTGACCACCAAAACGTTGAAAGAAGCCAGCTGCTTTACTACCTAAAGTAGCAAATTCAGCATCAACACCTTTTTCTTTCCACGCTTTAACATCAAGTGCAACTTTCTTAAACTCGTTTGAGTTTAGACCGCCACACAGACCACGGTCTGTAGAGATAACAATATAACCAACTCGTTTCACTTCACGATCTTTTAAGAACGGGTGAGTAAAATCAAGATTTGCTTGAGCAACACGACCAATTACTTCACGTAATTTGTCAGCGTATGGACGGCTTGAAGCAACGCGTTCTTGCGCCCTTTTCATTTTAGACGCAGCAACCATTTCCATTGCGCTAGTGATCTTTTGAGTATTTTTAATACTCCCGATCTTGCTTTTAATCTCTTTTCCGCTGGCCATGACTCTCTCTCCGAATCAAGGTGTGCTTTAGTTTCCTAAAGCGCACCATTAATAACTAAATTACCAAGTTTGCGTAGACTTGAACTTCGTTAGAAGTTCTTTAAGCTGCGCTTCGATCTCGGCATTTAAGTTACCAGTTTCATTGATTTGAGCCACAAGCTCTGCGTATGTGCTATTTGCATACGAAAGTAAAGCTGCTTCAAAGTCACCGATTTTCGCGATTTCGATGTCTTGAAGGAAGCCTTTTTCAGCAGCAAATAACGACAAAGACATATCAGCAACAGACATTGGCGCGTACTGTTTCTGCTTCATTAGCTCTGTTACACGCTCACCATGCTCAAGTTGAGCACGAGTTGCATCATCAAGGTCAGACGCGAACTGCGAAAACGCAGCTAATTCACGGTACTGAGCTAGGGCTAGACGGATACCGCCACCTAGTTTCTTAACGATTTTAGTTTGTGCAGCACCACCAACACGCGATACCGAGATACCAGCATTTACTGCCGGACGGATACCTGAGTTGAATAAGTCAGTTTCTAAGAAGATCTGACCATCGGTGATAGAGATAACGTTAGTCGGTACGAACGCAGAAACGTCGCCGCCTTGAGTTTCAATGATTGGCAATGCCGTCAATGAACCAGTTTTACCTTTCACTTCACCATTAGTGAACTTTTCAACGTAATCTGCGTTTACACGCGATGCACGCTCTAAAAGACGAGAGTGAAGGTAGAATACGTCACCTGGATATGCTTCACGGCCTGGTGGACGCTTAAGTAGTAATGAAATTTGACGGTAAGCAACTGCTTGCTTAGACAAATCATCATATACGATTAATGCGTTTTCACCACGGTCACGGAAGTATTCACCCATAGTACAGCCCGCGAACGGTGCTAAGTACTGAAGTGCCGCAGATTCAGAAGCAGATGCAACAACTACGATAGTATTTGCTAGTGCACCATGCTCTTCTAATTTACGAACTACGTTTGCAATAGTAGATGCTTTTTGACCAATCGCAACGTACACACACTTAACGCCTGTGTCTTTTTGATTGATGATTGCATCGATTGCTAGTGCAGTTTTACCTGTTTGGCGATCACCAATGATAAGTTCACGTTGACCACGACCAACTGGAATCATCGCATCAATAGATTTATAACCAGTTTGAACTGGCTCATCTACAGATTTACGCTCGATTACACCTGGTGCAATTTTTTCTACAGGTTCAAACCCGTCGTTATCTAGAGCGCCTTTACCATCGATTGGAGCACCTAGTGTGTTTACAACACGACCAAGTAAACCAGGACCAACAGGAACTTCTAAAATACGACCAGTTGTATATACTTTTACGCCTTCAGTAAGGTCAGCGTACGGACCCATTACTACTGCACCAATTGAGTCGCGCTCAAGGTTTAGTGCGATAGCATAACGGCTGCCAGGAAGCTCAATCATTTCACCTTGCATACAGTCAGCAAGACCGTGGATGCGGATGATACCGTCAGTAACAGATACAATAGTACCTTCGTTACGAGCTTCACTTACAACTTCGAACTTCTCAATACGTTGTTTGATCAGATCTGAAATTTCAGTGGAATTAAGTTGCATGCTCTTTTTCCCAATTACGATTGTAGTGTTGTAGCTAAGCGGTTTAATTTACCGCGAATAGTACCGTCGATTACAGTGTCGCCAGACCTAATAATAAGTCCACCAACCACTGACGCGTCTTCACTACAATTCAGCTTAACTTTGCGTGCGAAACGTTTTTCAAGTGCCGCTACCAATGACTCTTGTTGCGCAGCAACAAGAGGAGTTGCAGAAATCACATCTACTTCGATTTCTTTATCGTATTCTGCTTTAAATTCAGCAAATAACTGTGCAACTTCAGGTAGAGCTGTCAAACGTCCATTTTCAGCCATCACCTTAACTAGGTTCTGACCTTGTTCGTTGAGCTGCTCAGCACAAAGTTGAATAAATAATTCAGCTTGTGCAGTAGCTGTAGGCATACTCGCTAAAACAGACGATGCTTGCTCATTGCTGGCTACATGGCCTGCAAAGAACAACATATCATTCCAGCTTTCTAGAGTGCCTTTCTCAACGGCAAGTTCAAAAGCCGCTTTAGCGTATGGGCGAGCGATAGTAGTCAAATTAGACATGCTCATACCCTCCTAATTACAGCTCAGCGACAAGTTTTTCAACGATGTCACTATGTGCGGCTTGATTAATTTCACGCTCTAAAATACGTTCTGCGCCAATCACTGCCAGAGTTGCTACTTGCTTACGTAGTTCTTCTGTTATGCGATTACGTTCAGACTCAACTTCAGAGTGCCCTTGAGCAATGATACTTTCACGCTCTTGTTGACCACGAAGTGTTTCTTCGTCAACAATTAGCACTGCACGCTTTTTAGCTTGATCAATGATATCAGCCGCTTGAGCTTTTGCATCTTTAAGCTGTTCAGCAGCTTTCTTTTGCGCAAGTTCTAAGTCTTTTTCGGCTCTATCAGAGGCAGCTAAACCATCTTCGATTTTTTTCTGGCGAGCTTCAATTGCACCGTTTAGTGGTGGCCATACGTATTTCATACAAAATAATACGAACACCGTAAACGCAATCAATTCACCGATAAGAGTGGCGTTTAAATTCACAACCGCTCCTCCTTAAATAGTAAGCTGTTCAAAGAATAAAATTAAAGTACGAACAACAATACCATAGCGATACCAACACCAATCATTGCTACAGCATCGATTAGACCAGCAAGGATAAACATTTTAACTTGTAGCGAAGGTGCAAGCTCAGGTTGACGCGCACATGCTTCAAGGAATTTACCGCCCATGTTACCAAAACCGATTGCTGTGCCGATTGCACCAAAACCGATTAGTAAAGCTACTGCGATGTATTTTAAGCCTGTTAATAATTCTAAAGCTTCCATTTATTTCTCCAAAGTTTCAATTGTAAAGTTAAAAGTAAAAGTAAAATTGTAAATCTAAAAATTAGTGATTATCTGAACTTGCCATGCTTAGGTATACAATCGTAAGCATCATGAATAAGAATGCTTGTAATGTAATAACTAGAATATGGAATACAGCCCAAACAAAGTGCAACGGTAGTTGCATAAAACCGATAGCGCCGATCAAGATGAAAATCAACTCACCAGCATATAAGTTACCAAACAAACGTAGTGCTAATGAAAACGGTTTAGAAACGAGTGCAATCAGTTCAAGTAATAAGTTAAATGGTATCAAAATAATTTGAACAAACATGTTATTTGAGCTGAACGGATGAAGCGTTAACTCTTTAATAAACCCGCCAATACCTTTTATTTTGATTGAAAAGCCAACCATTAGTATAAATACACCCAGCGCTAGCGCTGAAGTCATATTAATGTCAGTCGTTGGTACAATTTTCATGTACACATCGTGTGAATCCATACCAAATGCAGTCTCACCAACGAAACCTGCAAATGCTGGAAGGAAATCAACTGGTATTAAATCCATTAAGTTCATTAAGAACACCCAAACGAAAATCGTTAAGGCTAATGGTGCAATAAGCTTGCTTTTACCATGGAAAGTATCGCGTACGTTGTCACCAACAAATTCTACGATTATTTCAATAAAACACTGAAATTTTCCAGGTACACCTAGTGTTGATTTTTTAGCGGCACTACGAAAGATCCATAAAAATATAAGACCTAAACCGATAGACCATGCAAGGGTATCTATATGCCATGTCCAGAATCCACTGTCCGTACATGCTTTATTGAAGGCGAGACCTGTATCGGTCGAACACATCTTAGCATTGGTCAAATGGTGCTGGATATGGCCAGATAGAGTAACTTCTTCTGCTGCCATGTTATATCCCAAAAGTTAATGTTTAAAAAAAACGGGTGCGAACAATCCAGTAAAGAGCGCCAGTATATAAGTACTAAAAAAGGGTAATAAAATTACCGGAAAATGCTTCAGTACTAGCGCAAACAATACAATTGTTAGCATAAACTTTAATCCGTTGCCGCGTTTCAACGAGGCATACGCTTGATTTGCTCGACTTGCACCCATATATCTGAATGCATAAAGTGCAAATACAAAGTGCGGAAGTACTGCTACAGCTCCACCAGCGAGTGATGAAAGCGAGGCATTGACTCCCGAACTAAAAAAAATAATTACAGCAGCAACTAATGCTACAACACCCTGAAGGCAAATTAACTTTAATACGGCAAGTCGATATGGACTCGCTAACTTATCAGTCACGTTTAGTTAACCTTTATTGCGTTCTAATTGTTAGGGTGTGAAAACTGGCGAAATTATACTTAATCCTGCCAGTTTTGCAACTTGAGTAGATGCTTTGTAACACGAAATAGCTACAAATGTCCCTTTTTAGACATGTAGAAAACTAATGGTGGGTATTGTCGTGATTGATACGATTTAAAATGCCGTCAAGTTCATCTAGGTTAGTATACGAAATAACCAGTTTACCTTTGCCTTTTTTATTGTAGTTAATCTCTACTTTAGCACCTAGATTTTCAGCGAGTTGTTGTTCTAACTGCTTAACATCTGGATCTTTTTCGGTTATTTCTTTAGCAGGTAAAGGTTCTAAAATTGAGCGTACGAGCTTTTCAGTTTCTCGAACTGTTAATGCTTTAGCTACAGCTAAACGAGCAGCATCTGACTGCGCTTCACCTTCAAGGGCTAACAGGCAACGAGCATGGCCCATTTCAATATCGCCATGTTCTAACAGAATTTTTACATCACTATTTAAGTTATTTAAACGCAATAAGTTAGTTACAGTCGTACGTGATTTACCCACCGCATCTGCTACTTGCTGATGTGTTAATTCAAATTCTATTAGTAAACGATTAAGTGCAACTGCTTCTTCCATGGCATTTAAATCTTCACGCTGAATATTTTCTATCAGTGCAATCGCAACGGCAGCTTCATCAGGTACATCTTTAATAATACAAGGTACTGTTTCAAGCTTAGCTATTTGCGCTGCGCGCCAACGACGCTCACCAGCAATAATTTCAAAGCTATTGTGTGCAATAGGGCGCACAACAATGGGTTGAATAATACCTTGTGAGCGAATAGAACTAGCAAGCTCTTCTAGCGCCTCTTCAGACATGTCTTTACGAGGTTGGTATTTACCAGAGTGTAAAAACTCTATTGGAAGTTTTTGTAATTCACTATTATTAGCCGCGGCATTTTGCACAGCGTCAGTCACGTTTGATGTGTCTTGTTCCTTGCTTGCGCTCGGTGCAGGCTTTGACGAACTTAAAAGTGCATCGAGTCCTCGGCCTAAACCTCGTTTTTTAGCAGACATGTTATTTTTTTACCTCAAAGTTAGGCGACAACGGACGCTGTTTTTTCTTTTCTGCGTAACATTTCACCAGCGAGTGCTAAATATGCTTTAGCGCCACTTGATGCCCGGTCATAGTACATAGCAGGAGTACCAAAACTAGGTGCTTCAGCTAAACGAACATTACGCGGGATCACCGTACGGTATACTTTATCGCCAAAATGTTGTTTTAATTGTTCTGATACATCATTTGCCAAACGGTTACGCGGGTCGTACATAGTACGAAGTATGCCTTCAATTTGTAAGCTAGGATTCACTAACTTAGCAAGCTGCGTAATCGTATCCATTAATGCGGTTAACCCTTCAAGTGCATAATACTCACACTGCATTGGCACTAAAATAGAATCAGCTGCGGCCATTGCATTAACAGTTAACATATTTAGAGAGGGTGGACAGTCGATAAAAATAAATTCGTACTGGTCCTGAATTTTTTCAAGTGCATTACGTAAACGCACTTCACGGGCAAATAATTCCATCAATTTAACTTCTGCAGCGGTTACATCACCGTTTGCAGCAATCATGTGGTATTCGCCAGACGTTTCTTTAATGATAACGTCTTCTATAGGTTTATCTTCAATAAGTAGGTCGTAAATAGTTGGCACGTCGCCATACTTATCTACGCCACTACCCATAGTCGCATTACCTTGCGGATCGAGATCAATTAACAGCACTTTACGTTTCGTTGCAGCCATAGACGCAGCGAGGTTTACAGCGGTTGTAGTTTTACCCACTCCACCTTTTTGATTTGCTAATGCGATGACTTTTGCCACGGTGTCTCTGATCCCTAGTCTTTAGAAAGAATAATTAAATGTCGTTGTGCATCTAAATTAGGTACTTCTAATGCAATTTTTTGCTCAAACTTAACGCCTGCAGGTAGTGACTCTAGCTCTTCGCTAGGGAACACGCCTTTTAGTGCTATAAATTTACCCGAATGATCGATTAAGTGCGAACACCAGTCAACCATATCTTGTAATGAAGCAAAAGCACGACTTAGTACGCCGTCTAATTTAACACTTGGTTGATATTCTTCAACTCTTGACTGAACCGGGGTTACATTATCAAGACCAAGTTCATGTTTAACATGCATTAAAAATCGTACACGTTTACCTAAGCTATCTAATAACACAAAATGTGTATTAGGTAATGCAATCGCTAATACAATGCCCGGAAGGCCAGGCCCTGTGCCAACATCAATATAATGATGACCGGGTAAGTGAGGCGCAACAACTAAGCTATCCATAATATGCTTAATCATCATTTCTTCAGGTAAGCGTACTGAGGTTAAGTTATAAGCCTTATTCCACTTATTCAATAACTCGACGTAACGAACTAGCTGTTGCTGTTGTTTTTCTGTTAGCGCAATATCAGTTTGCGCTAACAATGTAGTTAATTGTTGCTGTAACACTATGTACCCTTACCGTTACGCGGATTTGCGTAATAAGCCTTGCTTCTTCAGATACACTAATAATAGCGAAATCGCCGCTGGGGTGATACCAGAAATACGCGATGCTTGACCAATAGTGTCAGGACGCGACTCAATAAGCTTGGCAACTACCTCATTTGACAAACCAGATACGGTTTTATAATCAAACTCTTTTGGTAAAATTGTTTGCTCATGACGAAGCTGTTTGTTGATCTCATCTTGTTGACGCGCAATATAACCTGCGTACTTAGTATGGATCTCAACTTGTTCAAGTGCCGCTTTGTTTGTAAATTCAGATCCTAATCCTTCTATAGCCATAAGATCGTTATAACGAATCTCTGGGCGACGAAGTAATTCTTCTAAACTTGCTTCACGTGTAAGCGGTGTTTTCAGTAATGCATTTACTTGATCTACAACGGCGTGATCTTTATGAATCCACGTATCTTTAATGCGTTGCTTCTCTTTTTCGATTACTTCCATTTTTTCGTTAAATGCCTGCCAGCGTTCGTCATTAACTAAACCTAGTTCACGGCCTTTTTCAGTTAAACGAATATCAGCATTATCTTCACGAAGTAATAAACGGTATTCGGCACGACTGGTAAACATGCGGTATGGTTCTTTTGTACCCAGTGTTGCTAAGTCGTCGATTAATACACCAACGTAAGCTTCATCACGACGTGGTGTCCAAGAATCTTTGCCTTGTACTTTTAGTGCAGCATTCATACCTGCAATTAAGCCTTGTGCACCCGCTTCTTCATAGCCGGTAGTACCGTTAATTTGACCCGCAAAAAATAAACCTTCAATAAATTTAGTTTCTAAAGATTGTTTTAAATCACGTGGATCAAAGTAATCATATTCAATTGCGTAACCAGGTCGACAAATATGTGCATTTTCAAAACCTGTAATCGATTGCACAATTTCAAGTTGTACATCAAACGGTAAACTAGTCGAAATACCATTTGGGTATAATTCGTATGATGTTAAACCTTCAGGTTCAACAAATATTTGATGTTTATCTTTATCTGCAAAACGAACAATTTTATCTTCAATTGAAGGGCAGTATCGTGGACCAATACCTTCAATAACACCTGAGTACATAGGTGAGCGATGTAAGTTTTTACGAATAACATCATGTGTTTTTTCGTTTGTGTAAGTTATGTAACACGGTATCTGTTGTGGGTGATCTGATTGTTTACCCATAAACGAAAACACAGGAGTTGGTGTATCACCTGGCTGTGCTTCCATTTTTGTAAAATCAACAGTACGTGCATCAATACGTGGAGGTGTACCTGTTTTTAAACGATCAACTCTAAATGGATGTTCACGTAAGCGATCAGCTAAAGCGATTGAAGGAGGATCGCCTGCACGACCGCCTTTATAATTTTCTAAACCAATATGAATTAAGCCGCCTAAAAAAGTACCCACGGTTAAAACAACACTTGGTGCACTAAAACGTAAACCCATTTGAGTTACTACGCCAGTAACACGATCGTTTTCAACAATAAGATCATCACATGATTGTTGAAAAATCTTAAGGTTATCTTGGTTTTGTAATGTTGTTTGAATAGCCGCTTTGTACAAAGCGCGATCTGCTTGTGCTCGAGTAGCACGAACAGCAGGTCCTTTTGAAGAATTTAGTGTACGAAATTGGATCCCGCCTTTATCAATGGCCTGTGCCATTGCACCACCAAGCGCGTCGATCTCTTTTACCAAATGACCTTTGCCAATCCCACCAATTGCTGGGTTGCAAGACATTTGACCAAGGGTATCCATATTGTGAGTCAGTAGCAGGGTATTCATCCCCATACGGGCAGCTGCTAATGCGGCTTCAGTGCCAGCATGTCCACCACCTACTACGATAACGTCAAAATTTTCGTGAAAAATCATTAATGGGATCCTACTTAAATCAAACCGGTAAACTTCAAAAGGGAGCGTATTCTACCTAGAAATTGGCAGAAGATAAATGATTAAACAAAGGGCAAGATCTAAGTATGTGATCTCTAATAATATAAAGGATCTTTTAAAGAGATCTTTTATTACTATTACTACTACTGATCGACTTTTCTGTTGATAAGGTTTAGATCTTCATTTAAAACATGAAATTAGATCAGATCTAAAGGTGTTAATATGATCGGATCATCAGGCGAATAAGCTCTGATCAAAAAAGCACTTTATGCACAGGCCTACATCACTCGGATCTTATCCCATGGATAAGCATGCTTTAAAACGCAGTTTATTCAATCTTTATCCACAAAACCTATTAAATTATTAGTAAATTGTGGGTAACTTTATATATAACTTTTTACTTGATCTATCTATTTTATGCCTGTTTGAACTATCCAAGAGTCTAACCATGTTAATGCAGTGTCTTCTGGTAGTGCTTCATCGAGAATATTAAGCTCTAAACGTTCTGCTACCTTTATAGCGCCTTTTTGAGCTAATAAGGCATCTATATTACGTCCTGCTAGGTTATAAGTATCATAACTAGTGTCGCCTAAAGCGATTACTGAATATTTTAATTCAGATAAATCATCTGCTTGAGTTACATCTTCAACAAAACTAATAAGATTTTCAGGGTAATCACCTGCACCATAAGTTGATGTGCAGATTAACCAAATGGTATTTTGCTGATCAATATCGCTAAATTCAGGTTGATCATGTAGTTGTGTAGTAATACCAAGGTTATTAAGCGCGTCGCTTAATTGCTCTGCAACATACTCGGCTGATCCCATTTGGCTGCCGACAATAAGATTTACTGAACTCATGAATATTAGTGATCACATTGGTTTTAATTGCCGCCTATGATAACTGAGTGAGGATAACAGTAAAGTTAAGAGTGCTTTTTTGTATAACTATTTTTGCGGTAATTTTACACTCATTCAAAATTGTGTCTTTAAGTTGTTGATAAT
>NZ_BADV01000086.1:0-198 GCF_000238895.1 Pseudoalteromonas sp. BSi20429
CTTACAAGATACGTCCTGCGCCCACCACTTTATAGACTCTCACTTAGAGTAAAACAAGTAACAGTAAAAATGAAAGTGGGTGCATAGCTCAGCTGGATAGAGTACTCGGCTACGAACCGAGCGGTCGGAGGTTCGAATCCTCCTGCGCCCACCACTTTCATATTTTCATACACTTTTAAGTGTAAGAAAAATAAACCG
>NZ_BADV01000085.1:0-2493 GCF_000238895.1 Pseudoalteromonas sp. BSi20429
AACAGCGACCGATGCAGCAGGTAATACCCGTACAATTAGCTCAGACGACTTTGATAATACGCCACCGACACTCACTGTTGATGTTGCAGCACAAAGCGACAGCAACACGCCAATCATAAGCGGCACAAGCGATGCAGGTGAGGGTGCGCAAGTCACTATTGTGGTGACTGACAGCGATGGCAACCCACAAACCATCACCGCCCTTGTTGATGCGGATGGTAATTGGAGTGCCACTCCAACCACACCATTAAGTGAAGGTCAAAGCACCATTGAAGTGAGTGTACGCGACAGTGTCGGCAATGAAACCACCGTGAGTGATACCAGTACCATCGACACGCAAGCGCCAACGCTCACCATTCAAAACGTAGGCGATGTTAGTGATTTAACACCTGAGCTGCAGGGCACCAGTAATGAAATTGGTGGCACTGTTACACTCACCATCACCGACAGCGCAGGCATCAATCAAACCCTTAGCACCGTTGTAGGCAGCGATGGTCACTGGGCAATCGAAGTATCGACAGCCCTTGCACAAGGTGACTTTAGCGTTGTTGCCAGCATTACCGATGCCGCAGGCAACGAGAGTACCGCAAACAGCAGTGGTAACGTAGACACCATTACGCCAATAGTCACCGTTGATGCACTGGGTTTGGGTAACGACAGCACTCCAGTGATTAGTGGTACCTCAACAGAGCCTGAAGGCACGGTTATCAACATTATTATTACTGACAGCAACGGTGATGAACACCCAATTACAGCCACAGTCGATGCAAACGGCGATTGGCAAGCAACCAGCCCTGAATTACCAGATGGCAGCTACACCGTACAAGCCAGTATCACCGATGATGCAGGCAACACAGGTGGCGCAGTTCAATCAGGCAACCTAGATAGCTTAGCGCCGACATTGACGTTAGACACAGTAGGTGCCACGAATAACAGCACGCCAACAATTAGCGGGACATCGAACGCGCCAGTAGGCACGGTTATAACGATTAACGTCACGGATGCAGATAATACAGAAACGTTCACTGCAACAGTGCAAGCCGATGGCAGCTGGTCAGCGGATGTACCGAACGCGTTAACTGATGGTCCACTCA
Organism: Pseudoalteromonas sp. BSi20429; assembly: GCF_000238895.1. Lineage (NCBI taxonomy): Bacteria > Pseudomonadati > Pseudomonadota > Gammaproteobacteria > Alteromonadales > Pseudoalteromonadaceae > Pseudoalteromonas > Pseudoalteromonas sp. BSi20429. The sequence continues at coordinate 1,095 of NZ_BADV01000085.1, forward strand.
CTATCGAAGCAAGCGTCAGCGACAGTGCAGGCAACACCACCATGTTAAGTGAAGGCGCAACATTAGATACCAACGCACCGAGTATTAATATCGATGCATTAATGGACACAAATGATACAACACCGAATGTGAGCGGTACCAGCAGTGCAGCAAATGGCACTATTATCACCGTCAGTATCACGGACAGTAATGACATAACAAACACGGTACAAACAACCGTTACAGACGGTATCTGGAGTGTTGAAGCCCCTGTTGACTTAGCTGAAGGCAGTTATGAAGTTGAAGCGAGTGTTACAGATGGAAGCGGCAATACAAGTACAGCAACAGAAAATGGTGTAGTGGATACGACCATTCCTAATATTGCCGTAAATGATGTAACCGTGACTGATGACACAACACCTACGATCACTGGCACAGCGAATGCGCCACAAGGTAGCACCGTGAGCGTTGAAATCACCGACAGTAATAATATTACTCATACCGTAACGACCACATTAGGGGTTAATGGCACATGGAGCGTAGCAGCCACGCAAGTACTGGCTGAAGGCACCTTTACAGTGAGCGCCAGTGTGAGCGATGCCGCAGGCAACGAAGCCACTGCCACAGGCACTGGTGAAATAGATACCATTGCACCGACACTTGTACTTACCAGTCCAGGCTCAAGTAGCGACATCACCCCGACACTTAGCGGCACAAGCGATGCGGTTGAAGGCACCGTTATTAACTTCACCGTGGTGGACGATCAAGGCAATACACAAACCTTTACGACCACTGTGGATGCCGATGGCAACTTCTCTATAGAAGTACCGACTGCCTTGGCAGAAGGGCCGTACACGATCACCGCCAACATCAGCGATGTGGCAGGAAACAGCACCGATATTACCGGCAACGGCACCATTGATACCACAGCACCAAGTGTGAGTGTAGATGCGCCGTTACTAACCAACGACAGCACGCCGACAGTGACAGGCACCAGTGATGCACCTAACAGCACCATCACGGTGACGTTTACAGATGCAGCGAATGCAGTGCAAACTATTGATGTACAAACCGATGCCAATGGTAACTGGAGTGCGACACCAACAGGCACATTAGCCGAAGGGAATTACAGCGTCAGCGCCAGCATCACCGATGCTGCAGGCAACACAGGCACAGGTACAGACAGTGGCGAAGTCGATATAACACCGCCAGATTTAGCGTTTACACCTACCTTCTTATTAGGTTCATTAGTGTTATTAAACGGCACCTCTGATTTACCGGCTGGCAGTGAAATTACTATTACTGAGCAACTTGTTGGCGGCGGTGTGGGCGTAAGTTACACCACAACCACTGACGCCAATGGTAACTGGTCACTGACTGGTATTGATATCTCATTACTGAACTTAGGCTCAGTGATCGC
>NZ_BADV01000084.1:0-49391 GCF_000238895.1 Pseudoalteromonas sp. BSi20429
AGAATAATACACCCTTTATTTTTCGAGTCAACACTTAATTTTAAACTTTCTTTTGGAAGATTTAAAACCGAAGTTTTATTTTACTCTCTGAGTAGTTCGTGCCTCGCTATGCGTTGGCGTTTCCCGTCTCAGTGGGGTCGCATTATAGGGAGATTCGAGCGGGGGTCAATGTTTTATTTCAGCTTTTTGACAATTAAATGAATTTAGTATGAAAGCTATACAAATAAAGGGCTGCAGAGCTTTTTTTGCCTATTAAACAACCAACATATGAGCAGTTAAACTATCTGCATAGATAAAACTACAATATTAGGTGCTGTTAGGCTAAGCCAACTACATTTTTTAGTTGGCGTTTAATAAAGTATTACGTATGCAGTTAATTAAAAACTATAATTAAAGCCTGCGTAATAGCGTCGCCCTGAATAGCTTGAGTTAAGTAATCGTGCATCTGTATCATCACCTAAACGCGTTACCGATTCCGACTTAGTTAAATTAATAACAGCAGCTGTTAAGCTTAGCCCTTCATACAAATTAACCGATGCATTAACATCAACCTGTTCGTATGGATCTTGATATACATTTAAACCACTATTAAGGCCTAATACTGTCTCTCCTCGTTTGTTATATGAAGCGCGCACATTAAAAGCGTCACCTTCATAATAAACAGAGGTGTTGTACTGATACTTTGCACTGCCTATTAATGCCGACTGACCAAACTCTTCACCATTTACTGTTACATCTGCTTTATTGGTTTTGTTATAGGTGTAGTTTGCATAAAAACCAAAGCCATTATCAAACGCATGCTGGACAAATACTTCCGCGCCTTTAGATACGGCATCGGTACCATTACCTACAGTACTGTACGGAGCTATATTAATGGTTCCTGCATCTACTATATTATTTTTACCGGCAAAGTTTTGCTCTACATCAATTACCAGTGGCACAACAAAGTTATCTACTTTCTTATGAAAAAGTGCCAATCCAACCGCAGAACCCTTTGCATAATAATACTCAATAGATAAGTCAGCCTGTACCGATTCAAATGGCTTTAAGTTTTTATTACCACCACTGCCGCTAAAACCTGGCTGTTCATTAAATGCAGCTCTATCATTTGCCCATTCATCCGATACAAACGTAATACGCTGCTGCGCACCTAAATCGCTATAGTCAGGACGAGATATTACTTTTGCTATTGCCCCACGAATAACTAAATCGTCAGTTGCATCCCACGCTATATTAAAGCTTGGTAGTATTTGAGTGTCTTCGTTTTGCTGAGTGACTAATTGATAGTCTTCTACAAAGCGTGCGTCACCAGTTACTGGCTCGCCTGTTTCGTCATTTGTGTGATCTAATTGATAGGTATATAAGTCAGTAGATGAAGTAAGTGTTTTTGTTTGCACAACACGCACGCCCAAATTACCTCTTACTTCACTAAATTCAAAATCGCCTTGTATATAAAAAGCAGATATCTTCTCTTCAATGTCGTAAACAAAGTTATCTTCAATGCGTGTATAAGGTACATAGTTAGCAGTGACCATATCGCGGTATTTGTCCCAGTCGATACTTGGCATTTGGTTTATATCAAAACCCCCTACTATATTATTCTCACTTGTAAATACATTTTGAGCTAATGGCATTCCACCATTCCACTGGTAGCTATCAAAACGCGTAATACCTTGCTCGCTTGCTTCGCCTGCAGCTATATCAAAATTAGGATCTAAAAAGAAGGTATTGCCAGTTTCACGATGAAGCGTGGAGTTACGATATTTGACACCGGTTCTAATTGTTTTTAAAAAGCCCCAATCAACATAAAGATCCACATCAGCTTGGTAATAATCTTCTTCTAACTCACTGCGTACAAAACTTGAGTTTGAAGAGCCCGCATCACGACCGCCTCCAATTCCACTTTGCAAGTTAGCTAGTGTATTAGGGTCAATATTAAGTGATACATTATTTTGGTTGAGTGACCAGCCTGCCGTTTGAGCAGCATTTTGAATAGCAGTGGCGTTTTCGCCCGCGTTTGAACTTTTATATGCAGCTTCCCAGCTTTCTTCCGGCCCCCCTTCTGATTTTGTATTACCCACAACAAAACGCGCTTTAAAATTATCGCCTTCATAAGTTAAATTAAAATCAAAGGTATCGGAGGTGGATTCTTCACGTACATAACTGCCGCGCATCCACGGAAACTGCATATCACTTTCAATACCGCTTGCCATCGCATCGTATTGCATACCTGTAACAATACTTCCCGACTCATCAAGATTTACATCAGTTAAAAAATCAGAATTTAAAGACCACTCAGGTATATCAATCACAGATTCAGTTCTGTCTTGGCCGAGTGTAAAGCCAAAGTAATTAAATCCAAGCTCTAAACGATTTGTTGGTCGCCACTGTGTACTAACTTGAATTCCTTCGCGCTCACGTTTTTCGTTAAGAACTGAGCCTCGCACAACTTGTGGAAACCAAACGCCATCGTAACTGTTGCCGTTTGCATCATTAATAGTATCCCAACCATTATTGTTATTAACTGCGTTACCGTTTATATCTGTAGGTTGTCCACCGCCAGTGTAGCGCCATACATTTGCATCAGTTCCTCCCGAAAGTGTCCTGTTTGTGCGTTCCTGATACGTATAGCCAACTAATACACCAAAGTCTTCGTCGTCGTTTTTCCATGAATATAAACCCGTAAACTGTGGTTCGTACTCTTTTGTAACATCAGCGTAAGTACTCTCTACATTAAATACACCCGAGTTTGCATCCATACTCAAAGGCTTTCGGCTATGCATTAATACAGTACCACCAACCCCTCCTTCATCTAAGCGTGCCTCTGGCGATTTATAAACCTCTACACTTTCAATCATCGAAGACGGTAACAAAGCATAATCAAATGAACGGGAAGGTTCACCCGGGGAAGACGCAATAAAATTACCATTAAGCTGTGTAAAAGTAAGTTCTGACGATAAACCACGAATACTGACTGATGAACCTTCCCCGCCGTCACGCTCAATTACCACACCAGGTACACGTTGAAGAGAGTCCGCAACGTTTTTATCAGGGAATTTTCCAATGTCTTCCGCGGTAATTGCATCAACCACAGAGCCAGACATACGTTTTACATCTAAGTTTTCGGCCATGCTTGAACGGATACCACGTACTTCTATTACTTCTATATCTTTTTTTATTTTTGCTTCCTCGGTTATTTCTGCACTAAATGCATTGGCGCAACCTATCGCCGATAAAATAGAAAGACACAATGTTGATTTTGAAAGTTTAGACGAAGCGTGTACTGAGTTATTATTATAGCTAAGTGCTGTCATAGGAAGTGCTATTCCGTTTAAAGCTGCTTATGTTGATTCAAGCAAGTTAGTTAATCATTCTGCAGCAATCAAATTGACGCAAAGAAAAAAATTTTGCTAATTTTATACAACCAAACTTAATCTTTTATTAACGAGAGCTTAAAATTAGATGAGCTGCTTTCAGGCAACAGTGAATAAAAAGCTCATGTAGACAGCACCTTTAATACCTAAGCTAATATTTATTTTTAAGGTGTATTAGGTAGATTTTCAAAGAATATAGACTAAAGTTATTTAAAGAACTTTATAACTATAAAAAACACTTAACGCAACCCTAAAGAATTAGCTGGTGACAGAGGGAGATATTTACTTTTAATTATCGTATAAATCTAGTCATATGCTAAAACACCACTAAATATAACTGGTTTATATATCGTTGTTTATTCAATATTTTGTATTTTAATACTCGCTTGGATGAATATTCCTAATAAATTAACCTTGAATAGGAGCTTATTTATGAAAAGTAATATTAAATTAATCATTGCTGTATGTTTTATTATTTGGTTTATCAATGACAGCAACGCCCACAGTGCAAAATCTAACTTTGATCTAGATGACAATGGCTTATATGATGACTACGAACGTAAATTGTTACTTGATTTTCTTGGGGGAAAATATCCAGAAATCAACGCTAATTACGACACTAATGATGATGGTAAGGTAACAGTACTAGAGCAAACCACTGGTCGACTTCCATTATCGCTGCGTATTCCCAAACGCGCAATTGATAGCACAACCAAAGTTCCTTGGGCTTTAAACCTTTTTCCTGAGTGGCTTATGTCTGCTTATTTTCAAGAAGACACTGTAATAGGTAATGTAATAAATCATTCTTCTCGCGGAACTATTATAGCTAATGCAACACAAGCAAATCTCTCCCTTCAACCAGCCAAAACAAGAAAAAATAATGGTATTGAATTTACGGAGAATTCTGGGCAATATTTAATAATGCCTGGTCAGCGCGATGCTAGATGGAATTACAGATGGATGCTTTTTACTTTTAGGATCGATGCTAATACAGGTAATAATTCTGAAACGGTTTTATTAGATATTAACCATGGTAAAGGTTCAAATAAGTCATCTCCTAAAATCTGGTATAACAAAACAAACGGTCTAAGTATTCAGTATGTCGGTCTAAATAATAATGGTCTTGATAAACGAATTATGACCACTAAAAATGGCGTGGTCGCAGATGGTAAAACATGGAATGTTATTGTTGCCGGGATCCGCTATGGTCAGATGTTCGCCTCCGTAAATGGTACATTAATATCTAGTGAAACAGTCCAACCAGATCGCTTTTCAGGCGAGTGGATTAGTAATACTTCCTCATACATTGGCGATAAAGATATTGGTAATATGGCTTGGGCATATGATTCATTAGTATTTGGTTTAACTGAACCAACAGAAGCTATGGTTCAAAAAATGACTGGCTGGGCTGCTTATCGTCTTAGTACTAATAAAGCGTTATTTAGTAATGGAATATCTTCAATTGATCTGCCAAACAAGCATCCATATAAAAATATTAGACCTGTAATGGATGCTGAAGACTTCCCTTATCGTTATATTCATAATGAAAAAGAATGGACGGCTTGGGGGAGCTCTATTAATAGCTCTGAAGTACGCATTAATGGTGGTGGGGAACGTGTATCTACAGACGACTTTGAAAGAGTATTTTATGATGACTTTCGTAATAATCGAGTAAAAGCGAGTTTTAGTGGTGAATCTGACCTTTGGTCTGCACCTGGGTTTAATCCGGCAGTTGGCGCGAGTGCTCAGCTGATGCCTCCTAGTGAAACATTTAATGTTTATCCCCATGATGAAGATGAAAAAAAACAATCTCTTTTGCTACGAAAACAAAACGAAAGATGGAAAGCGAGTGCTTTTTATAGCGTGAATGATCTTGGACATGGATATACTTGGACTGGGCCAAAAATTTTTCGAATTCGTAGTATGCTTCCTAAAATAAACAAAAATGATTTGCCTGGGGGGTTATTTCCAGCATTTTGGTCTTATAATCCTGATTTTTTGTTTTGGCGAACAGCAAACCGCATCGAAGTAGATTGGTTTGAATTCGATGGAAAAAATGGAGCTTGGTTGAACGGGCTTTCTTCTCATTACCACTATGCTCATGTACCAAACATATTTGCAAAAGATGACTCTAGTTATAAAAGTTACAAAGCATATTGGGGAGAACTGACGGAGCAAAAAAGTAAAATTGAAGGTGGTCTTGAATTTTGGGATGGGCAATACCACACCTGGGAATTTGTTATTGATAATGACATGACTTATATAAATGTGACTATTAAAGATGAAGCTGGGAATGAAAAGTGGGTTGAAGTTGGTCGTGTACCAACCGCACCAACTTATCTTGAAAGGCTTGATTTGCAACTTGACTATGCGCTCAGATCTTACGATGGCAATCCGACGAGCGATCAAGAAAGCTTCACCATAGACTCTATTGAAGTACTACAAAAAACATCAAACATAATAAAAATCCCAAAATCCTTTATCAGTAAACCAATTATTACAGGAGAAAAAGTAGTTGGTGGCACCATAATCTGCCAAGCTAATTTACAAGATATTACAGATATTCGTTATTATTGGTTTGCTGATGGTTATCCGTTAACATACACCGCAACTAATACCTACGATATTACGAGTGAAGAATCTGGGAAAGAAATTCGCTGTATGGTAAAAGCGGTTGGCGCACTTAACATGCCAGAAGCTTGGACTGAGAAAGTAGCTATAGCAGAATAATGTAGATGGTGTATGGGTTATAACGGAGCTTGTATATTTACTTACACAAAATAAACAGCTATTAACTGCGTAATTTAAAATCTACATAGCTCCTTCAGTAAAATTTAACCATTAAAGAACTGCTATTCTTTAATGGTTAAATTTTTCAAACTGGGGATAATTTAATCTCTGTAAAAAGTAGAAATCGCCCCAAAAAAGTTTATACCGCAGCTATTCAGTATTTATATAGTTATAATTTTCTGATCATTTGTTTAAAGCACATATCCACGCTTAGCATCCTTAGTATTGTGCAAAAAAAGTACTTTACTGGAAATTAACTTATATGAGGTCAACAACCAACGAACTTTATACTACTTCTCTAATTTATTAATAACATCAGAGAGTTCTAAGAGTGTAGGCTTTCCACCATAATAATTGGTATCTATATGATAGCTATTACCCACCCAGAAAGGTGCTTTAGTTGAGTTATGTCCATGTATTGAAAAGTCGACTCCATGACTTTTAACTACCTTATTTTGTTTAACCACTTCGCGATCCCACAATAAAGATTGCACAATCACCGATTTATCATCAGGGTAATTTTCCCAATCCCACGATTGTGCAAATGTATGAGACAACCCAACTTTATAACCGCGATATTCAAGTACTATTGAAAGAGGTTTAGTTAGTAACTCATCGCACATAACATTGAGCTTTTCACTCGATACCGACTTGTGCCAATTGCCACCATTGTCAGTCCATAATTTAAAAGCCGCTTTATCATTACTTAATAATGATTCCAACATTAAATGCTCATGATTACCTAATATCATACATGCCCTAATGGCTTGTAAGTGTGTAAATAAGTCATATGTTTTATCCCCGCGATCAACAAAGTCGCCTAGGCAAAACAAAGTATCTCTTTCAGGGTTAAAATTTACGTTATTAAGTGCGTTTTTTAAGGCAGGTAAATCACCATCAAGATCGCCAATTACAAATACTCGGCACTCATCATTAATAAATATTGCTTGTTTTGAAGATACAGCCTGAATAGCGTTAATACCTATATGCAAAATAGACTCCTATAGAATGCAATCTAAAACTTAGATTAATACTTGAGTTTATAAAGCCTTAAGGTAACACAATATAATTGATAATTAATGAAGGTAATAAAATTTGATTGAAACTAAAAATGCATGACGGCGGACTTTAGCTACAAGCTAAATAAGTAATGTAGATAGTTTTTAGCCGATAGTAAAAAGCGGCTTAGCAAAATACCTGAACAAGTTATAAGTTCGTTAGCAGCACAAACTTATCAGCCAGCTCACCTAAACTTTCACGCTTATTAGGATCGGGCTTTATACAGTCAATAGGGCATACACTTACACAAGTAGGTTTATCATAATGCCCTACACACTCAGTACATTTATTAGCATCTATTTGGTATATCTTCGCGCCCATATAAATAGCCTCATTAGGGCACTCTGGGTCACACATATCGCAGTTAATGCATTTACTATTTATGAGTAGAGCCACTGTTTAGCCTTTTCAATTAATATCATTATAAAACAAAAAGATAGAGTTAAACTAAATGTTTTTTGACTACTTTTGATACAAGTCCAGTTCAATAATAAACCTTTATTTTTCTTTAAATCGTAGCACACATTCGTAACACACCATTTTATTTTTAGGTGTAAATTGCAGCCACGAATTATGCCTATTTTTCTCTGTTGCTTTGTTGATCTCAATCAATAAAAATCGCCGCAAGGCCTTTATTTATATAGGTTATTACAAAGTGAAGCACTCTTTATCAACGCTTACCAAAGTTCAATACACGAAAGCTAAACTAGAATGGAACCAGCTCAAACCTCCATTTTCTATGCAGCACATAAATCGGTGTGCTACGCTGGCTCAAAATATCATATTTTTTGAAGAAAAAAGTGCAGATAAACAAGGCCTTAGACCTAGTCGGACTAAAAGATTATCGAAATACGAAGCACAACACCATATTCGACTAATTTTCACCAAGTCTGGCACCGCTATTTTCTACTCTAACTTCCCAAAATCATCTGGTATAGCGAATACCAAGTTAGGTGAAGCACCTGAATTAACAATAGCAAAAGCGCGTAAGCTCACTGAACAAATGAAATATGGCGTTTTAAATAATCATAATATTAAAACTGTGTTTGATGAATATGAACAAAGCTTAATAGAGCGCCATAATACCGCACCTACCAAATTTGCAGCTTCATCGCTCAGAACATATCAATGCAGAATAAAAAAGCTTAGGCATCACTTTCCGCTTAAGAGAGCGTTCCAATCTCTTACAGCTGGAGAGTTAGAAAAGATTGTTGATATAATTATCAAAGCAGAGTCCAATAACCAAGCAATCGAGCTGTTTGCACAAATTAGAAGAGTATGGCGATTTGCTAAAAACAAATTTAACTCAGGTAAAAACCCAGCTGCTGATATCGATGATTTTTACGTATCTGACCGTGTAGAAAGCCCCCGTCCTTGCCAAGTTTATACAGACTTAGATTCGATAGCTGAATTATGGATAAACCTCGCATCGGCCCCAAATGTACATCAAAAAAATGCTGCGCGATTTATGATTTTGACAGGCATACGCCCTATTAATATTCCACAAATGAAGTGGGAGTGGCTCAATAGTATCGACTTTCCAACCTTAATTACCTTTCCGGCATCTGTTGTTGGGGTTCGTGGAGAAATGAAAAACCAAAAAGAATATAAGCTACCATTAACCAAGGCCATGCGCGCCATTATTTTAGAGCAGAGAGCCTGGATGGAAAATGCATTACCCAACTGTAACCCTGATCATATATTTCTTCAGCCTCGCGATCTTAACAAACCATTTGCTAAAAGGTCGCTGGATAAGATCATTAAAGATTATTCACCTGTTGATGCAGTAAAAGGAGATAAAAGAAATATTGTAATGAAAGGATCTGCAGGTGCATTTTGCACAATGTGCCGAAGCTTTTTTAAATCCAACGCAAAAGCGATTATGGTTGCCAACGGCTATCATTTTAAGCACGCAGAAGAACTCACCAGACTCGCGCTTCATCACCTCAGAAAAGAGGACGATCCAAACGGCTTGAATTATGATAAATCTGAAGAGCTATTTGGCACTTCAACAAAGCTAAAATTTAATGTATTCAAAATTCATGAAGCCAGTATTTTAAAAAGAGCGAAAGAACTCGAAAGCCAACAACTCAGACTTACAGGTATGCAAAGTAAACAAGCTAAAAACCTTAAAGAAAACAACCAAAAGAAAGCCCTTAGAGATAGGATTAAAGATCATCTAGTTTATAAACGAGGTTATGTAAACTTCATTAATCAGCCTCTTGGTGATTCGGGCAGAGTAGCAAAAGATTTGATCTTAACCGAAGAAGGAAGAGCTGTTGTTGAGAGGTATTTAACTGACCAAGAAGCTAAAGCAAAAAATAATTAAAAAAAGTTTAATTTCGACTTACCAAAGTTTTTGTAAAAAAAATTAAATTCATATCATTGCCTTATTAGAGCGATACCTCATCAGTTATTTGATGATTTTAACTTTTTAAGGCTTATATATTAATGGCAACATCAGTATTAAATTCAATAAAACCATGTGAGGTCACGATTAAAAGTCGTGACCTTTACATGGCTGAATTTAATGCATTTAGGCCACCGTATAATGACGAGTCAATGGAAGAGCTAGCAAGCCTTGCGACTATTATATTAGCGCAGGACAAAGGTAGAAGGCTTTCAAAGTACCAGCTCAAAGATCAAATAAGAATTGTATTCCAGCATGATGGCATTATTAAATTTTTTACTCATTTAAAAAAAGAACATGGCATAAAAAACACAAAGATTGGTGATTCTAATAATATGAGTTTTTCAGCAGCAAAATTAAAAGCGGCCGAAATATACAAAAAGAACACCTCTAATTACACATTCGAATTTGTAGTGAGTAAACAAATAGAAAACTTACAGGCAATTAATAAACATAGCCCTAGCAACTTAGCTGAAACCACAGTAACAACATACACCTCTTACCTTAATGCAATTCAAAATGCCTTTGGTAAAAATACGTTATTTCAAACTATTACGCCTAAGATAATAGAAGCAACGCTTGACCAACTGCTAACAGAGAAAAGTGGTCCGCATGTGGCTAAGTTATTCGAGCAGATGAAAAAGCTGTGGGTGTTCGCAAAAAATAAATATAATAACGGCACTAATCCATTCCTAGAGATAGACAATAATTATATATCTTCTCGAACGGCGAAGCCTATTCCTTGTAAGGCATATACTGATATATCTCTAATTTCTCAGCTATACATAGGCCTAAAAGCGGCTAAAAATAATACATTAATAAATGCCGTACTACTGATGATGTTTACTGGGCTAAGGCCCATAAATATTTGTAATCTGCGTCTGTCGTATATAGATGATTTAAATAATCCTAAATTTTTAACGTTTCCTGAAACAACCCATACCACTCGCGGTGCTATGAAAAACCAAAAAGAGTTTAAAATACAACTCACACCCGAGATGAAAAAAGCGATACAACAAGAATTAAAATTAAACCCAGACAGAAACCGCACCTATTTATTCTGCAAGGTTAAAAACGGCTCAAACCCCATAAGTAAAGAGAGTTTAAACCGAGCTCTTAAATATCATGCACCAAAAAACATGGTGGCGGCCCCGCGAGATAACATAAATATAAAAGGCTCAGCCGGCGCATTTCCAACACTGCTTCGCAGCTTCTTAAAATCGCATATGAAAGAAGTGCTAACTAAAAAAATTGGGTCATCAACAATTGCTGAAATTGAGTCTAAAAAAATGCTTCATCACTCTGTTTCAGAGCACGATCCGATGAGTAAACATTATGACCACTCGAATAAAATATATAACACTGATATTAAAGCACTTTATAAAAACTTTTCCCTATTTGAGAAGGAAATACTTAAAGAAGTAAAAATACAGGCTAAGTTAAAAAACAAAACGGCTAAAAAATCATTTTTAAAATTTGATTATTCAAATAAATTTGTCGCTAACGTCAAAAGCACAGTAAGTGCTTATTCCACTATCTGGAGTAATATAGTTCAGCTACCCCAAAAGCTTAAAAAGAGCCGTCCTTTGCAAATATTAGAGTAGCGCTTACATATTGCTATACAGCGTTGTCGTTATTTACAAATCTATAAAGAGCTTTTACTAGGTGGTGCAGATTGATTTCTTATAAAAGCAGGAATATCAAAAATATCAGATGCTTTTGGTTTAGTGGCGACTACTTTAGAGTTTGACTCAATTCTAGTTTCATCAAGTATCATTTTTGAACTCGCGCCCGTAGCAATAACCAGTAGCTCATAATTGGTTGTTAAGTTTTCAATTTTTGAAACACCACAAATAACCAATGCGTTTGGGCTTACCTGCTGACGCACAGTATCAGTAATAAGGTTATAGCTACCCAGTGAGATTTCATCTTTGCAATTTACTTGTATTATCACGCCAGTACTTGATGACATATCTACCTGATTAACCAGTGGGTTATTGAGTGCACTATCAAGTGCAGTAGTGAGCTCGCTCTCATCATTACACTTGCCTACGCCAAGTACAGCATCGCCTTGGCAATCCATAATTTTCGCAAAATCATTTAAATCAACGTTTATTAAGCCTTGATAGCAAAGCATGTCGATGAGTGATTTTATCAGTGAGTGGAGTATTTGGTTTGAATGTTTAAACGCATCGAATAATCCTATATCGTTACCAAGCACCTCAATCAGTTGATCGTTTGGGAGAGTAATAACCGCATTAGCATGCTCTTTAAGCTCATTTAAACCTGCTTGCGCTATATTATTTCTAAACTGCCCTTCACTACTAAATGGTAATGTAGCAACAAATATAATGGGCTTACCTTGCTCACTAGCAAGTTGTGCAATATACGGGCTAGCGCCAGTCCCAGTACCGCCCCCCAACCCTGTTGCACACAGAATTATATCGCAGCCATTAATAAGCGTTAAAAGCTGCTCTTTACTCTCTTCTGCCGCTTGTAGTCCAACTTTAGGGTCGGCTCCTGCACCATAACCATGAGTTAGCTCAGCACCTATTAGTACTGCTTCATCACTCTGTGTATGTTCAAGTACCACTTTGTCGGTATTAACGCTGTACAAGTGCGCCTGCTCAGACTCGCGTTGTTCAAAAATACTGTTAAGCGAATTACAGCCACACCCACCAATGCCAAATACACCGATTGATAAACCATCATTTTGTTGAATTAATTGAAACATAATCACTCCTTAACTTTTAAAGGAGCATAACAAATAGGTGCGTCAATTTTTGACGCACCCAAACTAGTTAGAGTTATTTATAAATATTTGCGGCCAGTTTAAGCTTTGTAGTGATTCTTTGGCGCAGCTTTTCAGGTTTAACAACCTCGAGCCAATGGGCACATTTAAATAGCTCATCGGTCAATTGCTCGCTATCAATAGTTTGGTAGGTAAATAATACGTTTTTATCGTCAATCTGTTGCTTGTCAATCAGCTCGCCAAGCTCAATAAACCCTTGATTAACTGCAGAGTGGCTAGGCACTTTTACAATTAACTCGATCGCTTCTTGCTTCATGTCTTTATTAATCGCACTGCGCAGCGACTTTAACTGCTCATTGCTTGGCTCACGTCGTGTTTTTTGCAAAATGTGTACATTACGAATGCGGTAAACCGGCATCTGGTAGCATTTATCGTGAAACTCCCCCACCATAAACTGCGCCATCAACACTCCGCCTTGCTCAACTAAGTTATAAAAACTCAATTCAGCAAACTTTAACCAATGTGCCTCATCGTAAAGTACTCTATAAAGCTCAGCGCTCACTGCACGCTTATGCTTAATTGCATGCTCAATTTTCTCAACTAACTGAGTATCAATATTCACTTTTAACGACGACTTTGGAAGGGTTGAAAACCACTCAGGCACATGACCATTAAAGCGTTTAAATGCCTGCTCTGCTTTAATATGCACTGAGCATTTAACATCACTGGGGACTGATTGCGGCAGTAACTGCTCCAGCAACAAATAGTGTTCAGCCATTTCACTGCTCATTACTTTTGCGTTACCACCTCGCCACTGTGAATTAATAGACCAACCATATGGTTTACTGCGCGTATCTTTTTCAAGACCAAAGCAACCTTGGTCGTAAAGTGATTGTAGGTCTCGCTGGAGCATACGGCTGGAGAGATCCAACCCACTTTTCGACAAAGCAATTTGTAGTTCACTCACTGAAGTACTTTTAGGACTAGAAGGGATATAATCTAAAATTGAATTATGTCGGGCAGTCTTCATAGTTTACATTTCATGCAGCTTTGATTAAAAGTATAAAGCCTTGGATTAACTTTGATTATTTAGTAATAACAAGACTGTTTGCAGCAATATGAAACCAACTAAGAACAATTACAAGCTCCATAGTTGAAAGCTAAGGCTGTTGAAGTATATTTGTCACAGTTTCCTTTTTCGACTCGAGTTTATAGCTTTAACCAAGTTTTTACCTGGTACCACGCGCGCTTTATATTCCTTTTCCTTAGGCAATGCTAGACCATATTTAGTTGCTAAATTAATAGCTAACTCATAACCACAATCAGCAGACTTAATAACCCAGCCTTCTCCATCACGCTTTAAAGCAGGGGGGTTTTTAGGGTTATTAATAATATTCATTCCTAAGAGGTACATTGCTTCTGGATTTCCTTTATTAGCGGATTTATGTAAATAAGTTTCATATACGTGCTTATTTCCGTCCAATAAAGCATTTTTAGCTATAGCTAAATCACGATAGCTCTTTTTAACTAAAGGTGATACCCCTGAGTACTTTTCAGTTTTCTCCTCTTCATTCCAGAACCTTTCATTCCACTCAATTAAACGACTTTGTCGCTTCATCAAGCTTTCTTCAGATGGTTTTGCCATACCGTATTGATGATCGTATTTACCAATACTCTTTGGTAACCCTAAGAAGTGAGTAATGTTTGAATTAGGAGTAATGTTTAATTTGGTCCTGAGTAACTTTTCAAATGCGAACTGCCATAAGTACTCGTGATCATGTACATACCCATAAGTCATGTTACGAATATCTTTTAAAGATAAGTTCTTATTTTCTAATAGCCTTGCAATATTTCGCTGAGAACGCTCAAAAACTCTAATTTCACTAGCTTGTCCTCGTAAAATTTCTACAATGATGTGCTCACCAATTTCAAAAATGCATGCTTCCGAATTTTCATTCGGCTCATCAGGTAGTATTATTAAATTTCGAGAATTAACAACTAGCCCTTCACTAATTACTTGATATGTATGCTTAGGCAAAAGTATTTTGATTTGATTAAATTTTTGACTATAGTTTTTCCAAAATACAGAACGAGCTCTTAATTGATTACTTTGGGTATCATCAATATTAAGGGCTGAGCTATTGATATCCTTGCTAAGTAACTTAACCAGTAATTCAAACAAGAAATAATTACTTATTTCATATTTTTCCTCTAACACCTTTCGCGAGGCAGGTTCTAATTCATACCAGAGGCTTTGATCTTCACTTGGTAAGCAATTCTCTTTTATCCATGTATCTAATATATTAGAAAACTGAATGTGGCTTTGGACCAGTTCATTGATTACAGATAACAGTTCAAATCGAGTTAATGGCGAAAATGAAGAAATTAACCATTCAGAACTAATAGTATCGAGTGCTTTAGGTAAACTATTAATAAGATTATTAATTAAACCTTTTCTTGTTGCGTTAGGTTTCGCAAGTTTAAGTTTGTTAATAAAACATAACGTTTGACTATTATTAGCCAACGCAAGCTTATTGCACGAAATATAGTCTGCTTTATAAATATTTGTAAGCCACTCAACTCTTCGATGATGTCTTTCATGTAGAAATGGCTTCACGATCGATAAAGTATCAAGTAATAACACAGGGTAAGATTTACGTTCTTTTTCAATGAACTGACTGGCTAAAAAGAAAGCCATATTTGCTACTACATCATAATTATTTATACACTTCCAAAGTAATATGCTTATTTCTTGCTTTTCCAGTTCATCATCAATATAAATATCATTACAAAAAAGCATTAACCATTCACTTAATGTAATAGCATCTGCCATATCGTTTTTGATAACGTTTATTATTTGAGTATATGTTAGAGGGGGAAAGTTAGGCTCTATATTTGATACGTTGCTCTTTTCAAGACTTGAACTAGCGGGTATATTTTTCAAGCTATTTTCATTAGGTATGGTAGGTGCCCTAAATTTAATACCGCTACTCAACATTTTTTAGACCACTCTGCTCAAATGACCCTAATAACTCCTGACCTTTAAACTGGAACCTAAACATTACTTTTCTATCAGCAGCATTATCAGAGTTTTTATCTGCATCAAGCGGCCCTCTACCAGCTAGTAATGTTTTGTCAAAAAACTCCTGCTTCTTATCAAAATCCATATTATAAATATAATATGAAACACTATTAGCTCTCTTTACACTCAACTCCATATTGTAGCTAAATCCACCTTCGCGGCTTGAATGCCCCTCTACAATAATTCGAGAAACTTCCTCAGCTATATCTTCACTTTGAAAAACTACATTACTGTATATAGGAATAAACTTATCTAAAAATGTTTTGCCGCTATCTTTTAACGTATAGTCACCTTGCTCAAAAAGGACGGAGTCTAATATTGAAATATCACCAGTTACAGGATCTGCCTCCACCTCAATATTTGCTTCATTCAGTGCCTTATTAATTCCTTGAATAATTAGGATGCGCTTATTCTTACTGCTCTCTTGAGACTCTGATATTTGCACAAGTGCGCTTATTAATAATAATGCAAATATCATCAACAAAGCAGACATTAAATCACCTATGGATAACCATGCACCACTGTCATCTATTTCATCAATATGTTGAGTACGTACAGAAGAAAGCATATTAAGCCTCACTCTCTGAAACTGATTTCTCTAGAACTTTAGCTTCAATTAAAAAATCTGCGGCTTGAGCTAATCGATTATGTATTTTACTAGCAGCCTCATCAAACCCTTTAAAATAAAGCTCTGTACTTTGGTTTGCTTGCTCATAATACTTATGCATAGCTTTTGGTAAACCTTCAGTTATTTCTTTAAATACAGCACTTGCTTCTGTGTATTGCTTTTTAAGATCTCCTACTTGAATACCCGTGTTTCTTGCTATATCTTCAAGCTGAGAGAATGTAGATGACTCAGTGAGTCCAATAGCTTTTACCAGTCTTTCAATCGTAACAACACTGCTCTGTAAATGTTGATATTGTGCAGTAAGCTCTTGTAGTAAATTGTGACGGGTTTGATACTCTTGCTCAAACACACCTTTAAACCTATCTACCACTTCTATTAAGTTGTTACGTTGCTTACCGAGTGTATCCTCTAGCAGGTTATTTTGTTGATTAAAGAAATCATTTAAATTTTCTTGATACTGAGATCTAAATGACTCAAGTTCACTTTGAACTGTCCTAGACATATTGAGAACTTTTGTATCTATATCACCCAAACCTATTTGTAATTGCTCTCGAGCGTTATTCATTAGTAGGCTAGCACTTTCACCTGTTTGACTAATAACCTTTGTTTGTTCTTCAAACGAAGCATTTGTTTTATCTAATAATGCCCCTAATCTATTTTCAATTTCTAGATATAGTTTAGCTTCCTGTTCTGTCCTAGAGTCTAACGTTGCTTCTAAATTTTCACCCATTTTTTCAAATGCATCTGCCGCTTTTTCAGTACTACTATCAAATGCAGCCCTTTGCTCTTGCATACCAGTAACCGCAATTTGAAGTACTGAATCTATTTGATGGGTAACTTCAGACACTGCTTTTGACTGTGCTGCAAACGAATCACTTGTTTTATCTAATAAACTTTCTAATCTAAGTTCAAAATTTTGGTATAGGCTACTTTCTTTCTCAGCCCTTGTATCCAGTGCGCTTTCTAAATCAATGCTCATCTTCTCAAAAGCCCCTGCTGCTTTCTCACTGCTACTGTTGAAAGCAGCTCTTTGTTCCTCCATACCTTTAACCGCAACAGATAATATTGAATCAACTTGGGTCGTTATTTCTGTCATGGCAACCTGAGTTTCAGATTTAAATGATGACAAAACATCTTTTAGAGACAGTGCAAATTCTTGAAGTTTTTCCATTGTATTTTGATTAAAAGTATCAATTGTGGAAACAGTATTAGCTACTTCTGCCAAGGTTTTTTCAACATTTGTATTTAGTTGCTGATTAATTTCATTACTTTGTTTAACGGTATTTGCTGTATCGCGAAGCTGCTCTGTAACTGGCCTAATAAGCTTCGATTCCATTTCATTTATCAGGGATTCAACCAACTGCTTATGATTTAATTCATTGTCAGTTTTCAAAGTTTTCAATTCTTTAGTTAAATCGTTAAACACCGGCGCTATATTCTCTACCAATGAGTTATTAACTGCAGAAGATATTTTTTCAGAAATGACATTTCCATTAAACGACTCAGCTAATTGGTTAAACTGCGTTAATTGCATGGACATATTTTCATTTAACTTATTAAAAGCGCTACTTAAATCAACTTGTCCGCCAGTATTAGTATTGCTTGCGATCTCATGTAAAACATCTAAAGGAGTGGCTTCCAAGCAATTTTTCGAAAGGAAATGAGCTACATTTTTACGAGCTTTATTTGTACTTGATATGCACCATTTAAGTATTACGATCATGAAAGCTGATGTAACAAGACCAGCTAACGAAGTCGCAAAAGCAGTTTTCATACCTGTAAGTAAAACAGCAGCAGAATGGAGTAAGGCTGTAGAGTCGTTACCTACATTCCCTAAATCAAAATCTGAGAGACCTATGGTAATGCCTAAAAAAGTACCTGCAACACCTATGCTTGTAAGGAGTGCTGGTATTGTTTTATTAGACGAGTCATAGTAATCACCTGCAATATGGTTTAGTGGTACATTCGTAATCAATAAATTATTACGTTCTAATAATCTGCCTTTCTCACTTACAAAGCAGTTTTTCAACCATGATTCATTATCAAAGCCTTTTGAGTTTACTAACCTTCTCAACTCTTCAAGCTTACTATTTTGGTTCTTAATGTAATTATTACTTTTAATCACTTCGGATACGGCTACATAAAGAAAAAGAAAAATTATGCAGGCGCTAAAAATTGCCGTTAGTGGGTCTTGAATAAAGAGCGAAAAAAAGCTCATATTTTATACTTCCTTATTAAAATATTTGTTTAACTCTTGGTTTGTAAATAATGATTCAGCCAACCTTTTAGGAATATGCTCTGCATCACTTTTAAGGCCGATACTTGTTTGAACTGGCTTAATCAGCCTAACACTGTAGAGAGCTTCATCGTGCATATTAGAATCTGTTGCTAAAGCCAAAAAGCTAGCCTCAGGATAAAGCCTGAGTAAATTAGCTTGCCAAGAAGATTTTTGCTCTCTTAGCGATATAGTGATTGGGCTACCTTTACCAAAATCATCCCGAGCCAGTTTCCATGCATGGTTAATAGCAATAATACGCTCAATAATTTGTTCGAACTTCATAGATCAACCCCCTTTTTAAAAGAGGGCTCCTTCTTAAACCAAAATAACTGTCAAAGTAATTCGGTATTTATTTTACTGAACTAACTGTAAACCAGGTTTCCCAATTAGCGCTGTTCACGATACGAGCTTTCCCTAAAACCTGGGCTAGCTTGACTAATTGTTGTTTAGGGTCTAGGTTAAAATCTAACTTATGTAAGCCTCGTTCAGCCACTACTCGCCAATAACCAACGCCTTGATCAAAAGTGATAGTTGATTTATGCCCCCCATCAAACTGTAATGTTAAGCTTCTTCGATGAGGAACTTCATGCTTGTTTACAAGGTTCAGCTTCGCTTTTTCAGAGCAATTGTATTGTAACCACGCGGTGAAAATACCTTTATAGTCATCTTCACAAATCCAATCATGTTGAATAGCATAACCAGGAGGTGCTTTTTTATCCGTGAAACAAGTAATAATATCGATATCAACATGATTACTACCTGGTATTGCAGACAATAATTCTGACAACATCATCATACTTGTTGGACTTTGAATATAGCGATCAGTATAGGTCATTGACTGTAAAGTCTTTGTTGTTAATAGCTTTTCCAAGTCTGAATTGGCAGCCATTAAATGAGTTAATAATCTTTTACCAAACCCAATGAGTGGACCGTTTAATTCAGCAAGCGCTGAAATCTCCGCAACACCAGCTACTTTTTCAACATTAAATGAAACTTGCTGACCGGTAACCTCTGGATACTTTTCTGTTTGTATTGTTATGTCATCACTAACTAACCAACTGTCTCCAGGTAATTGAACTAATTTATCTAAGTTAGCAATCGTAATACATTGCTGGTCACTGATAGCCTGAAATGCTACAGGGTAATTATTTTTTGTCGAAAAGATTTCAACACCAATACCTTCTAATTCAGATAAAAAAGCTGCAACCTCTTTGTTGAAATGTGCATCAGGTACCATAACTTGAACTTTAATATGATCAGCTAAATAACTATGAAATAGAGACTTATATTGACCTACAGAGGTATCCCATTCATCTACATTATCTTCGAAAATAAATTTAATAACGCTAGGTTTGCCCCTAACTAATTCACTAAGTTTTTCTTTTAATGTACCGGCAACATATTTAACTGGAACACCATGACCTAACATTTGTTGGTACTCATCAGGTAAGGCAATGTATTTTTGAATATTGTCTAACCACTCTAATGCAGCTTTGCGGTTTAGTAAGTCTATGTCATGTCGAGAATCTGATTCTAAAAGGCACTTATGGCAAAAACGCTCACAACCTTCATCACAATCTAAAATATTTCTAGTTTTTTGAAGTAGAATTTCAATGCTATCTTTTGCAGATATTGAAAAGCCTGCGCCACCACTTACCATATCAAATAATTGAATTGCATAGCCTTTAGCACTTTTATCAATTAGGGTAGGTCGGCTACCATATCCGACCTCATTAACTGCAATACCTAGCTCATTAACGAGCGCTTTACGTAACGCGACTGCAAGCGTGGTTGCAATAGACGTATTATCGAGATATTCATTCGTTATGGGATTACGCAAAACTAACTCAAACACATCTGTCGTGGTGTTATAACCCAGATGAATTTCCTGTAAAATTTTTCCTGTTGCGGTACACTCTGGCTTCCCTTTTTCATCACGCTGAAATTTAGTTGGCATTGGTGGCCTATGTTCTTTTTCAAGTGAAAGGGTTTTAGGTAATTCAGACGTTGACGTCATCGATTCGGCTTTACCACAGCTTAAACACACACCATACCCTTTTCCATGTAAGCCTGAGCTATGGTGAAATACATTCCCTGATGAATCACTTACCATAAAGCCTATTTCGGGATTAGGTAGTGGAATGTGTGTTCCCTTACCCATTACCCAGGGGGCTTCAACTGGAACATAATGTGTATTCGCAATGTTATTTGTGGGCTCTCGATAAAAGTCCACCACAAACCCTGAGGGCTGAATGACTTTTCGCTGATTTTTTAATTTTATAGGTTGACCACATTTGACGTTAGAGCACAAAATGTCATTCTGTTTACTTAAATCTGCTTCGTAACCTGTTTGCCCGCAACTATCGCAGCGCCACGCCACATCAAACTTTTGAGAGTCTGTTCCGCCTTCCACATGAATATTTTGCCAATTAAGTGAAATACCTGCTGACCTATGAACTCGGCCATCCAAGACTAATTCAGTTCCAGGCGCAAACTCACGAATAGCAACCGCTAAGTTGCGGCTGGGCATGCCACGACTAACCGAAACATTATCTTCTCGTTCCATACCTTTTTCTTGACGATTGTTGGGTTTATCTTCTTCTTTTCGCTTCCAATCTATCCATGAGTCAACTTTGATATTTACAACATCAGTCGGGAACCCATAACCAGGTAAAAAGCCACGAGTTGCTAAATCCCTTAATAAGTATTCCTTTATCAATCTGTTTTTATCATTGTTTAATCTGTATCCATAAGGCCCTTCAGGATCAGTGTTAGTTAATTCATTTTCAATATAGGTATACTCACCAACCCAGCGAGCGGCTAAATCTTCTATTTTGGTAATAGTATCGTTACATAACGATTTCACCGAAGCACTCGTAAGTACAGTCCCTTGAACCAGTAATTTAATTTCATCCAGTAACGTAATCCTCAACCCATTAATCCAATCTACAAACTGTTTAAATACTGGCTTTTCTGACTCACCTTTGAAATAAAACCATTGCAGATTTAAAAATAATTTTTCTTTATTAGTTGTGCCAATTTCTTCTCGCAAGAAAGTACCTAATAAAAATGAATTTACATGACGCTGTACAATTTTTTTAGAACTAAATGTCACTGTGGGAGCGGCTATCTCTGTTGTAAACGGCCACTTAGGATTATTAAATACAGATTGGTCATGAGGATTGCTTTTACATATAGTAAAACCAATTGCCCGTGATTCACTTGATCGTCCAGCACGACCTGCTCTTTGCAAATAATTTGCTGGGTGCGGTGGCACGTTATTCATAACAACCGCACTAATGCCGCCAATATCAACCCCCATCTCCATTGTGGTGGAACAGTTTAAAACATTTTTCTGCCCGTTTTTAAAACGTTCTTCGTAACGCTCTAGATTGTCAGATGATTGCTGCGCAGAGTGCTCTGCCGTTGTATAGTAAAAGCCTCCTTCTACCGCACTATCGTTAATATCTGTCCAAAGGTTCTGCTCTCGTAAAAAGTTAACTTTTTCATCGTTGGCAACGTTTTTACGGATTTCAGCAATATATCTAGAGTTATCTGAGCTAGTATCAAACTCCCAAATTGAAGGCAATGCCACGGGTTTACAAATA
Organism: Pseudoalteromonas sp. BSi20429; assembly: GCF_000238895.1. Classification (NCBI taxonomy): domain Bacteria; kingdom Pseudomonadati; phylum Pseudomonadota; class Gammaproteobacteria; order Alteromonadales; family Pseudoalteromonadaceae; genus Pseudoalteromonas; species Pseudoalteromonas sp. BSi20429. The sequence continues at coordinate 21,982 of NZ_BADV01000084.1, forward strand.
TATTCGTCAGAACTTTTATTGGCCGGCATGTAGGGCGATAAATCAGCAAACACAGTATCGATAATTTTATTCGTAACAGGGCAAATATATGCATCTTTCAATAAACTAAATTCAACCGTGTTTAAGTTTAATTGATATTGTTTACCTGCATATTCATTAAGGGTGCGAGTTTTGACTAAGTCATGCCAGGCCGACTTTAACCAGATATTTAGTTGGTCTTCTTCTCTTTTACCAACGCTTTTGAACTTAGCGGCTTTTATAAGCAAGTTCACTATACGCTGCTGCCGAGAACTCTTTGCATTAAATAACGGCCAAGACTTAACCCTGGCTTCATTATCATCTTTTGAATCTGGGCTAATTAAAAACTTGGGGTAAAAGTGCATGCCTACCCAGCGTGATATTTCGTCTGGAATGCCCACAAATGTGTTTTCCCGTACATAAAAGTCCATACAAACCTTTAAGTAGTTTTTCCAATCTTGTAGGTTAAAATTATTGTCAACCCAATGTTCAGGAACTTGCTTGATAGTTTCAATACCAGGATAAACTAACTTGACTAAGCCTTGAGTCTCGACGTTATTTCTATTTTTAGGGCGGCGAGCAACTTCACGAGTTAAAATCATCTCTGAAAGCTTAGTTGCATCATTTAAAGCAAAAATTTCACGTGCAAGATAATGATTTTCGTAGGTCATGGAATGCGCAATATTTGCATCCCCTTTTAAAACCTCAATCATTTCCTTCCAAGAAAATGACTTAGGTACAATAAAAGTATTATTCCCGCTATCTAGATCCGACAAATAATTCTTTAGTTTTGTAGCTAACTCTGGTTTTCGATCCTCTATAAACTCGATTTCTTCAACAAGCTCAGCTCTATCCCAAGAACCATATCTTTTCAAAATTTCTGGTTCAACTGATACTTTCTGCTCTATGTGCTTTTTTAAGCTCTCTTACTAACGCACCTCTAAAATACGAACGCTCAGCCTCCTGTTGCATACTCACTGAAATTTTAGCTGTACCTTGGCGGCTATCTGTAAAGGTAATCAATCTGCGGCCACGAGCAGGTAGTTCATTTGGACCAAGTTGTTTAGTGTCGTTATCTTTATCTGGTTCAAAATCTGGGCAATACTCTAAAATTGTAGGCACAACATTTGTTGTATAAAATGGTGACCCAAGCAATGCACGCCTAAAGGCTTTTGCACTTTTACCTCTACCAGTATAACCACAACTTGCACACTCTTGGGTATCTTGGTTTCTTTCAAATAAAGTAATTTCGCCATCATCAAAAACCATTTGGCCAATTTTGTTTAAATCTACTTTATAATAACCATGCTCTTCATTTTCTTTAGCGCTAAATACAACTGCAGGTGACGTTTTATAAATTGAACTCTTAGCCTCGTTTTCACCCTCTAGCGATTCGTCTTCCCTATCACCTTCAGCTAATGAAAATTCATCATTATGGCTATTTATCCACTGTTGAATATGAGAAAGGCTATCATAAGCTCCGAGTAAATGCGGCTCATTACAGTCTTCACAAAACGACAACTCAAGCACGGGCGCTGTGCATTCACAACGCATTCTATGATTAGAGTATACATTGCCAAACGGCCAATTTTCTTTAAGCTCAGAATTTTGTTTGCAGCTACAATTCTTATCTATGCACGCCCATAAACCATTTAAAGTTCTCTGAAAATAATGAGCTCTTAGTTTTAAAAAGGCTTCATCATTTTCATTAGGTTTGGTTGCAGTGCAAACATCAATCCAATGATAAATTTCGTCTTCGTTTAATTTAAAATGACTTAATCTTTGTTGAATTTCTTTAATTGTTTTTGGTGGAGATTTAGGCTCAGTTAACATTGAACGCAAAGCTACAGCAATTTCGCTACCCTCGAGTGCCTCATAGCGTAGCTTTGATACATCAGGGTTCTGTTTACCCTTTTTCTTCTCTGGCGGTTGCCCGTCAGGCTCTATTTGCATTATTTGCTCTAAGGTTAATACCCGCTTGGCTCTTTTTTCTAATGGCGGTACAACACGCTGCCCACCAATAACATCAACTTGATCAACCGAAATATTAGCTAAACTGGCGAGATACGTTTTTAACTTTTCTTCAGCTTCAGCACCAGCTATGGTTGCAGATGTAGCTACAAATCGAATGTTTTCTGGTTTTACCTCAAAAGCTTGCATTACACGTCGTAGTTGCAAAGCTAACTCGGCGGCTTGTGAACCAACATAGGTGTGTGCTTCGTCAAGCACTATCCAGCGAAGTTTGCCCTTAGATTTATTAATAATAGGAGCATCTGTTTGCCTAACCAGCATATACTCAAGCATCGTGCCATTTGTTACTAGAATGGGAGCTGGGCTCTCTCGTAAACCGTTTCGACACATTATCTCTTGCGGCGTTTCTTTTTGCCTTTGTTTTTGTTTGCTATTCAAATGTTCAGGTGTTTTGCCATTAAACAAACAAAAGCGTATATCTCCGTTAAAATGCTGAGTCCATGCATTTAAGCGCTCTTGTTGTGAGTTGATCAATGCATTTAACGGATACAAAAAAATCGCTCTAACGCCCTCTAATTGCTGTTTAGTGTGTGCCAATTCACGATATAAGTCCTCTAGCACCGGCACCATAAAACACTCAGTTTTACCGGAGCCCGTACCGCTGGTAATAATTCGCGACTGTACGTTTTTAGCTAACAGGTCATTCCAAGCTTTATATTGATGAGCAAATGGGTTCCAGGTCTTCTTGAATGCGTACCGTTTGTTTATGTCAGAGTCCAATGCGTCAACAACAAGCTGAGATAACAAATCTTCATTTACTAAATCCTGCATCTGAAATTTAGTATTTCGCTCCCAACTGAACATTTGCTCGAAAACAGGGCCGTGAACAAAAGGCTCATCCGTTTGCATTTTATTATTTAAGTGATTCCTTAAACTTGGGTTATTAATGCCTAATACACTCAACGTAGCTTCTTTAGCTTTAGCATTTGCTTGTTTTTTTAGTGTTGAGAAAAAATCATTCATATTTATTGCTCCGAAATAAAAAAGCACAATGCACATTGATAAACGGCATCAAACCAATTTCTGTCAAACTCTATTAATTGGCGTAGTAAAAAATAATTAACTTCGTTGCATCTAAGTACTTCCTCCCACTCTGTATTCGTCGAAGCAACTGCGGCAGCTGCAATAGGAAAATACATTACTGAATGTTGAAAATCATTAGGTACATCAAAGAGAGCAATCTCTGAATAATTACCGTTAACCCAGTCACTTAACTGATTATTAAAGTGTTGTGGCCAGCGCACTGTTTCGCCTGAATTGTCTCTCAACAGCTCATCACGCCAGATACCAACCAGTGCTGGGTACATCAATTTATTGTGAGCACTTAATGTGAATAAGTCAGGTAATGACACATAATTGCAGATAGCTTCTAATTTTTCTTCGATATATTTAGTAACTAGGAGTTTTGGTAATCCCAGTTTTTCCAAGTTTAATTTGTATAATTTTTTACCTGCTTGCCACATGCTTAAAGGAAGTAACTCCCACACTACGTTAAATTCTGTCTGTAAAACTTGTAAAACATGAGCAACATTTAATTTTGTTGCAAAAGGTAATATAGCAAGACACTTAGGATTTCTCGCTAGGGCTTTAAATGCCTCAAATGTAAGCATTGGTAAGTGTGTGTTATTTTCAAGCAAACTATCAAAATAACGCCACCCTGAGTGCTCAATGTCCATTATCATTAAGCTTAAAACCTCGTCAAACGCAAACTTATTAAACACTGGGTGAAACATTTCAGCTGCTTTACCTAAAGATCTGATCTTATCAGGTGCACTTGCTTGTTTAGTTGGTGGAATAAATACAGGCCTAAATTGCAGGCTTGATTTTTGTGCAGGTACCGCAAGTTTTGGAGTATCGATTAAAATAGGTAACTCAAAGGAGCCAATATGGGCACCACCAGATGCTCTTTGTACTAAAGGAAGTGGTTTTTCTTCTGGATTGGCTAAATTAATTAATTCAACTTTTAAGCTTGAAAAAGCAATATCAGAATTTGCATCGAACGTTAGTATGTTTTGTTCTCGCCTTCCTGTTAATGCAAACCAACCGATAGTATATTGTTTAGTCTTCATCCCAGGCGCGCTAATTAACATTCTTACCACTTCATCAAGCTCTGAAGATTGAGCCGTAGCTAGTAACTCTTTGATTTTCTCTCGCAATTCAAAAAGGTTTACTTCTTCAACAAACTTATCAACCTGATAATTAAATACATAGCTTGCCTTACCATGTGCACTTGTTGGTGCTTTTAACTCAATTTCAAATGTTGTGCTTACGTTGTGCGGCTCTTTATATAAGTTGATTCTCGCACCTAACAAATTATCAACCGAAAAATGGAGAGATAACTCTTTACCATTGCCATCAAATAATAATGCCCCTCTACTTGGGAATGGTATTTTTAAATCTATAGGTTCGGCTAGTAAATTTGCTTGTACAGCAATATTAAAATATGGTGGTGGGGTTTTATTGGCCAATAAGTTGACACGCTTACCATCATTAATCTCTACTGACTTAGCACTTAACTCACCGGTTACTTTATAAATAAACTTGTGTTCACTAGTGATAAAAACACTTCCTTCATTCGAATTCTTACCAGCTTGTAAATTCAAATCAAAGTCTGTGGGCAAAATAGCTAGTTTGCGCCTATAAAGTGTTTTGTTACCATGCTTTACCCTTAAAATTTGGCGACCATAGAAACCAGCGCTATAACTAACTTTTCCTAACTCGTGTTCACCCAGGTATATTTGCGATTGTGGTAAGTCACAGCTTATTTTTGGTAAGCCTTTATATACTGGATAACCTTTTTCTGTTGTAAATTGAATCTCTTCACCAGCAATATTTAATAACTCTTTATGGAAGCTGTCTTCTTTTGTTGATATTTCATAAATATCACTATGTTCATCAAAAGCATACTTTACTGTTAGCTCACCACTAAATGTCAATAACCGATAATCTGATTTTTCAAAATCCTCATGCAATGTGGCATGTTCAAGGTCTATTTGTGCCTTTTTTGAAGTTACTGTAGTAAGTGCATTAGCCTTTTTACTTTTACTACCCATGCTATAAACAAGTTGTTTATCGCCATCCGTAGTTAATATAATGGGCATTTCTTCGTGTTGAATTGCAGACGATGGAATTTCCTCAGTATAACGAACACTCCCCGCTTGCATAATGACTAACTTTAACTCTGCTTCATTTACGCTACGCCTAAATTGAGCGGACAGTTTACGCATACGTAAAACAACATGGTCATTAACAGGCTCGGCGCGAGCCATACCTAAATCAGCTATTTGGTTATGCCCTTCATAAATTAAAACTTCAACCATCGGTGCAGCTAAATCTTGCTTGTTAAGGGCAACCGTAAATTTGTTGCTTACAGTGACAGAAGCCGCAAACGTTAATTCGTCATCAGGCACTAACCACTGTGTCAATTTTAAGCGTTCAATTTGTTTTCTATACTCTTTTCGTTGCTCTGCCGCTGATTTAAGTAAACCAGATAGAAAGTCATCCCCCGTTTTATTGTCAAATGGTATAGGAAAACTTACCCGCCATTGAGGTATAGTTGAGTCTAAAAATTGAGTTGGGTTTGACTGTTTATCAAGCTCGTAAGTATCTATTAACCCGTATAAATTACTTACCATGTCATGCAAGAGTTCTATGGTACTGAGCTCTTTAAAAGCATCTGGCATTCTCATTAATTGTTGTTCAATTAATGGAATAGGAGATTGTCCAAAGGTTTTAGCCTTGTCGTAGTCACTAAGCAAACGTTTAAATAAACTTTGGAAGCGACTTCCCTGCTCAGCTAGCAACCCAAAAGGTAACCCTCCTTCAGAATATACTGAGCCTAAATAATCATTTCTATCGCTGCTATGTTTATTTATTGGGCGCTTCCAAAAAGTTAGCCCTTTTATAACGACAGTTGATCTATGATTAGCATCTAGTTCATAACCAAGTTGCTCAAAAATACCCAACCAAGCCCAACCAGATTTATACTCCCTGCGATACCATTCTGCACTAAACAAACAAAAACAAGCACACCAGTCTCTATCTTTAAAGGTTACTGTTGATGGTTTTCGGTATTTTAAAAATGACTTTAAATTAAAATATTCATTTTCAGATACGTGGAGCGTAAACAAAGGTCCGCCAGTTACTGAGTCTAAATTACGAGAAGAAAGAAACTGAGAAAGCCATTGAGATGGAGTTAAAAAATTATTTTGCACAGGGGATTCCCTCATCAATTGATGCATTAGCTTTATATAAAGCTACGGGTAGAAGGATGATTGGCTCGTTTGATATTTTTATTATCCGAGCAGAGCTACAAATAGAGGGGTAACGCTGGGGTATTATCACTGCAATTCCTTTTTACTGCTTCCCGACCTTGGGATAGTTATATACTACTAGCGTTAATCTACCATTCATTTTACTCAAATCAAGTGGTTAAGTGATTATTTGGATAAATCACTTATATTAGCGACCAGTTGAGAGAAAAATTTGCTCTTAACTGGTTTTTGTTTATTACTCTAGAGCAGCTATCTCATCCAACATAGGCATACCACCATGCGAGAGGCCTTGCAGCTCACCACAAATTGACATCATTTGCGCTGTGATACCTGTAATTTGCCCTTCACGCTTTTTCCAAATCCTTTGCATTGCGTTTCTTTCTTTATCAAGTTCAACTTTCATTTGTTCTTGATGATCTACAACAGCTTTTAAACGATGAACAAATTGAGGACTGCATATGTAATCATAAATAGCTTCCATTTGTTCATTTTTACCCGCACTAACCGTTTTTTGGCGCTGTGACTCTAAAAGTACGATTCTAAGCGCCTCACTAAGCCCTTTTGCTAAAGCAGGTTTAACTAACCAAACTCCATCAACCATTAACATAGGTGCATTTGTATTTGCAGGAAATACGGTTGTTACTAGCACTCCAATATCACCAGCAGCATTTTGTACATCTGTTTTAAGTTTGCTGACCCAGGCGTTTGACCAATTTTCAGCTCGCTTTGTTTCCCAAACTATTTTTCCGCATACAGTACCCGAGCGCATGCAAACCGTTTGTATAACATCTGCGCCTTTAGCTCCTTTTTTTACAGGTTCAATAAAATCTACTGGGTATAACTGAGCCAATGTAGTCTCTAGCTCAAGCTCTAAAACTTCACCTTGTAACTGTTGTGACCCTTGCTCTAGCTTGCGCTTAAGGTCGTTATTAGCTTTGGAAGCATCATCAATTTTTTTACGGTACTCAGCTTCTATCAATTTGAACTCATTTGCAGCATCATCACGAAGTAACTGCTTTTGCTCTTCAACTTTACGTGCTAATTCAAGCTCAAAGTTTTTTTGTTTATCTTCAAGCTCTGTTTTAGCTTTTCTGAGTTTAAGCTCTTCGTTTCTAAATTGATCTAATTGCTCATTTTTAGATTTAATTGACTCTTCTAGGCTTTGTTGTTCTAAACTGACAGCCTCTCTCACGCGCTGCTCTACTTTTGCTTTTTCAGATTCAATCTTAGCATTTAGTATTTCTGCACTTTGCTTACTATCTTCTAACTGCTCTTTTAATTGGGTTAATTGCTGCTGAAATATTTTTGACGCTGATTTTTCTGCCTCTTTTGTGGCTTGGGCTTTAAGGGAAGTTAATTGCTGGTTGAGTAGTTGCTCATACTCGTTTTCATGTTGCTCAATTAAATGCTTTGCTATCGCATCTTTTACATGAAAATCAGTATCACAATGAGGACAGGTTATTGAATCGTTTGCATTAAGGATAATTTTAGAAGTCATGGCTAAGCCTTATAATAGTTAAATACAAATAAACTATTACAAGCTTAATGCCAAAATATAAAACACTGTTTTATAAAGATTTAATTAAATAACTACATTGTGAAATGGTAATTAAATTACTTTTATGTGAATAAAATTACCATCAAATGAGCTATAGATATAAATTTATTTATTCGTTATGTCCTTTCGTAAATTTGTGTTCTGCTTAAAGTTTGAACGGCTTGATAAAGAGCCATATTAAACACACTTAACTCGCCAATTACCCTAGGACCGATATCTGCACTATAAATTGAGAGTGAATTTCTAAAATCAATTAAATTCACTTCAATCTTATTATCAACTACAACCTGAATATATTGGCTTTTATTCACTTCGTTTACACAACTAAGAAACTCACTAGAATCCACCTCAAATAGCACACCTAAATACCTACATAGTTCAAATGTGTGCCTGCCTTCAATAACTATATCGTTATTTAATACTGCATCTATAAAGTCTGGAGCTAACTTATTGTGTGGTTCAAGTGCATGATGATGATTTTTAACCAAGCTAAAAAATACATCACGGAGACAGAGCAAATGCTGGTAAACATAAGCCGACATTTTCACCTGACTTTGAAAAGGTCGCTTAAACATTGCTTGAATGTTTATTTCTTCTGTTAACTCAACGCCTGAATTTAGCTCTAATACTAATTCATGCTTAGCATTTTGCTGTCTAACTTTAACTGCTCTGACGTAAGGCCTAACAAAAGTAAAATTAAGTTCAATAAACTCCTCTGTAATGTCTATTTCTATAAACTTTTTATCATTACTAATAATTGACGCTATATCTAAGCTCTTAAAAAAATCAGCTTCAGATTTAACGTCTATAAGTTTACTTTCTAATTGATGTATTTTGCTTTGTTGATCTTCAAATCTAACTGTTAGTTGACTGATAACATCTTTTAAACTTAGCTCATTAATTAATGTTTTAGCATAAACTTTATCTTTATTATCAAGTAAATCTATTAACCAAGGCTCATTGCTTTGAAGTAATGTATTGTTAGCAACGTTACCAAATTTATTTAATATGCTTAGGTTTCTGACTGTTGGGTTATTTTTGTAATTCCAATATACAGTTCCCACATTGCTGCAACCAACGTTATCTAAGTCATGTACTCTCAACTCTTTGATCATTTCTTCTATTGGTTGCATCGATTGCTCCACTCGCAACGTTAATATTAAATAAGACCGATATTTAAACAGCTCAAATCTATTCTACTCTTACATTCAGCTTTTATATCGAAAGGAACAACCCAGAGCTTTAAAGCACCATCCTCATAGTTAAAGCTATGCGGGAATGCGTCACTAAACGTATCAGTTTTAGGGTAAATCAGGACTAAATCTCCTTTACCATTTAAGTAAGTATGACCATAGCCAAGCATTTGATAAAAATCAGCTTGAGAAAGCCCAAACTTGTCTTTTCGTTTAGAGTTTTTCTCGTTTATTAATTTCCATTTTGTATCAAGCACAATGTCGTTATTTTTATCAATATCACCTTTGTGTGAGATATATAAATCCGGTTTTAGTAAAAAATAAGGCGTATTTCCATAATCAACTAAAGACTTACTGCTCACCTGGGCAGAGACCTCACCCAAACCTGTAATATGCTTTTTTAAATACTGAGCTACATAACTTTCAAACACCGCTTCCATAGGAAACAACAACGAAAATGCATTGCTCTTGCCCTGCAAAGTTAACGGAGAAAACCCATCAATAATTAGCTTTGTCCACGCCAGTGGGGCTTCATAATACTTCATCCCCCTATCTAGCTTAACGCTAGCAAAGTCATTTTTAACATTATTACTTAGTGGTATGTCTGCAAAAGCAAATAACAGCTCTTGCAGTAGCTTTTGGTTATTAGCACTGCGGCTATAGCCTTTCACCTTTACAAGTGCGGTGTGTATTAATCGATTAACCGGCCTGTCTTGTAAATACTCTTCGTACTCAACATAAAACTTATGTTTATTAATAAAGTTATGTTTAACTTGTTTACCTACCAAAAGCTTACCTTTTAAAAAGGCAACGTTATCTTCTTTTAGTACATAGTCACTTTTAAGCCCGCGCTTTATTAAGGTATTTACAGAGGCTAAAAACTGGCTAATAAAAACCTCTAGTAAAGGTATTTTATTTTCAGCTAAATTAGCGTTATTAGTTTGTAAGTGCCTAAACTGCTTAAGTGATTTAAGCATCATGAGTAATGACGCGCGAGAGGCGCTGTCATCACTATTTTTAGCTACTTTAGGTAATACTTCTATTTGGGTTCCATCGGGAGTAAAAATCACACCGGCATAGTTTTTAACTTGTAATACTTCACAGCTATCAACTTGCCTCAATCGCATAAATCGACTTTCTGAGTCATCACATAAACATAAGCTTTTTAAATAGTCATATGCGCTTTGTGGAATAACCTCTACCTTACTGGACATTTGAGCTTTTTTACAAAAGCCCAAATACCCAAACTCAAAAACAGTAGTTTGCTTTTTAACTTCCGACATTACTGAGCACTCGAAGCTGTAACTTCACCTGCATCAGCACTAATGCTCGTAGGGCTTTTAAGCAATGTATCGTCATAAATAGCTTGATAAGCTATTGGGTCATTCCATGCTGAATCTTGAGCATTAAAATCAGCTAAAGTGAAAGTTGTTTTCGTGTCTTCGTAGGTTTCTAAACCATGATTCTCACCAAAAATGTCGTTATATTTTTCGTTTTTCGATTCCACAAAAATATATTGTTCTAATTCACTTTTTTCTTTTCGGTTGTCACCTAATACTAAGCGAATTTTATTCCAGTCTTCAAAAAAGTACTCTTCAAGTAGCGGGATGATTTTATTTTTGAACGTGCTTTTAAGTTCAGTAAATGCGCTTGCCTCTGCATCGTCCTCACCACTATCTAAAGCGTTTAAAACAGGGATTAAAAAAGCATGCCCCAATGTATGCTCTCGGTCGTAAAGCACCTCAATACGCTTGTTCATTGTTTTAAGTAGCAGTTCAAGCTCAATACCTTTAACTTTCTTACCTTTAAACAATTCTGGCTGTGGCATCATTTCTATAAAGTCAAAACGGCGTCGCAATGCTGTATCCATCATTGCCAACGACCTATCAGCCGTATTCATAGTGCCAATAATATAAAGGTTATCAGGGACTGAAAATGGGTTTCCTGAATGAGGTAAAGTTACTTTTAATGTTTCTAGATTATTTTTCCCTTCTCGCTTAGATGGCTCAATAAGCGTAATAAGTTCACCAAATATTTTTGAAATATTACCTCGATTAATCTCATCAATAATTAAGACATAATTATCTTTAGTCTCTGGAACTGGCTTCTGGCCAAATGATATTTCATTTTTTTCCATAAGCTGAAAAAAGTCAGCCTCTGTAAACCTATCAAGCTCGTAAACTGTTTTTTGAACTAGGTTGGTATTACCATTTAAAGAATAAATATCAAGGTCAAGATCCGTTTTCAACCATTCAACAGGCAGAGTATGGCGAAAGTCATTTCTATCTAAAATCCCTTGTTCTTTATATTCGTAATCACCCTTAACAACACCAACAGCCTGAATAGTCTTCGCGCTACTTATACATAATAATAAGTCACCTTCATTAATTGCAGAACAAAACTGAGTAATAGTATTTTTATTTTGGCTAGTTAGCCCTTCAAAGTAAGCATTTTCTTCAGGAGAGCGCTCATCTTGTGCCATATCACCGGTATGCCCCCAACCAATTGCAGCCACTTTATTTTCAAAACAATAGTTTTTAATCGTACTAGGTTTTACACCATCAATAGATATCTTCCAAATTCTCGGATTAGCATTCAGTTCGAGGCTTTTCTTAATATTTGTGTTAGCAGCATCATCACTGATTTTTTTAAATATACCTGGTAGAACTTTATATTCTATTTGCTTTTCTTCATTTGTAAGAGCACGCAACCCCTCTACAAACTCTTCATAACCATAACTTTGGTGGAAAGTTACAAAACGAATACGATCATCATCTACCAGAGATTTGTAGAGCTTTATGAGCTCTTCTCTTTGTGATTTTGCTGTACTCAATGCGGGGTTTCTTTTTAGCGCTTCGTATTTCTCTGGCTCAGCGGCTCTTACTGAGGCTTCAATTGTATGATAAGTCTTACCTGTTCCTGGAGGTCCGTATAGGATTTGGTTTAAAGGAGAAGGTTGCATTTCATTAGTACATTTATCCGTGTCATTTGTAATAACCATATCTGAGCCCTTCTCACTTTTAAAATAATTAATTGGAGTATTTTTACTACCTTCCATTTTATGCCTAAGTTTACTTTTTATACTGTCTAAAAAAGAGCGAAGCTGATCAATGGTTTCTAGATTTAAGACCCTATTTTCATCCTGTACAACACCTTTCTTTAAAGAAACTCTTAAAGCATTTTTAGTAAATTTTATTGTAATTTGTGGAGTCCCATCACTTTCTTTTGAAGCCTTAACGCCGAACCTAAAGGCATATTTGTAGCTATCTTGTTTACTATTAATTGTGTAGCAATCACATTGTGGAAAATACTCACGAATCAAGTTAAAAGAGTCAAAAAAAAGCTTTTTATGTTTATCGCTTTTAGATAATAAAAATTCTTTACTGTTATCATCCATACATATTGCTAAAAATTCTTCAAATTCCATTTTTTTATCCTTTTCTTTTTATAAGTTGTATAAAAAATACCTTTGCAAATAAGTAGCAATGTATGTAATACATCACTACTTTTATAATTTACATTCTATAGTTCGTTTGAGTTTTGCTCGTTTATTAAATGTTAACAGCTCTCATAGTTTGTTAGTCAACACCATCTATTGTTAGCGCCTTCCATCCCCATGTTGAGCGCTTTTTATTAAAGTTTAAAATAGCTTTCCCTCTAACAATAAGCCCATCTTGAATATTAAATTTATCGACAAGATTACGGTCAATAAATACATCTGTATCAGTAAAGCCAAGCCCATTTGAAACTCTCACTGCCTCGCTAAAAGGTTTAAGAATTTTTAAGCTAGGAGCCTCACTAGTACTGTAAATTTCTACAGAGTAATACTTAATCCCATACTTAGTTTTACTTTTAGATAACTTGACCGAGATTGAATCCCCCACCTCATACTTTTGTGGCAACCGAGAAAAAGGAATAACAGTGTCTACATCCCTATCAAATATCACGTGTATTAATTTTTTATCTTCATTAACATTATCTACAACACCAACAACTAAAGAAAAAACATCCCAATGTGAACCATGTCTGTCTTCAAATTGAAATGCAGTAAAGTGATTCGTTGTTGGATCTAACTCGCCTTTAAACTGTATAGGCGTACCTTCACTAAATTTATTAAAAGGAAATCTGCGCTCTGGTAGAGTTATCTCTGTTGGAACTTGGCTGGCGGAATTATAAAGGTATATTTTTCTTCTTTTTTTATTAGGTTTATCAGGTAACGAAAATGCCCCACCGAGGTTTGCTTTTATCCACGGCAAGTTTTGGAAAAGTACTTCTTCAGCTTGACTCGCAAACTTTTTATATAAGTCATCATTATTTTTTGTGGCTACAACGTCATAAAACCAGGATTGATTCAAAAACTCATTAACTTTTTCAGGTATGGCCCACCCCTCTTTATTTCTGCTTTCAACAATAGAGTTCACTTCATATTTAGCAGCAGAAAAATCTCCCTTTTCGGTTAATAACCGCGCCAGCTTCAACCTTAAATTAGCAATAAATTTTTCTTCAGGATTGGATGATAAAGCACGGCAATAACAATTAAACGCCTTATTAATATCTAAGTTTATTTGTATATCACCTAATAACTCCCACACCCAATAGTCGCCAATCTTCTGTTTGGCCACTTTAACCGCAAGCTCAAAGCTACTTTGGTAATCACCTAATAGGTTTAATGCCCTAGCTTTATTTAATTCTAACCAGATTTTCTCTTCTGATGTCTCTAAAACCTTATCAATCAGAGGCAACATCTTAGATAACAAATCAAGTTCACTCTGCTCAACAGCTTGTTTACTCGCATGCTGTATAACTTTAGCCGCTAAACTCGGATATACCTTACCTGTGTTTATATCGTGATATTCTTCAAAGTCCTCATCACGAAGGTTTTCTATACCCCATACTTTAATAAAACCCACTAAACTAAAGTTATTTTCTTTGGTTAATTTATCAGCAACGCCTAGTACTAAAGAGTGTAACAACGAAGGTTTTTCACAATTAAGCTTTAAATAATCATTAAGTAATTTTTTAACAGCAAATACATTAAGGTTTTCAGAGTTAAATTGAAGCTTAGCTAACCTATAAAGCTCCCAACCGATGCTAAGCATTATTTCTTGGTTATCAGGCTGCTCATGAAGAACTTGCCTGTAGATGTTTATAGCTAGCTGATGTTCCCCGTCTTTACTGGCTTTTTTGGCTTTTTGTAATTCTTTATTCGCTGGATTTGATAAGTTATTAACAAAAGCAATTTGGTCATTTATTATTTTATCGCTTGGATCAAACGAAAGATTATTTAGCTGAGTAAGGTAAACATTTACCGCTTCAAAATTGTTGGCTTGTGATTCTCTTTTTACTAAATCAATCAAGCACCACCCTAAAGCTTTAACGTTCCATTCATCATTTGGTAAAGATTGAACCAATTTAAACCCTATTTGATATGCCTCATCTAAATCGCCAGCTTTTCGTTTGGCAAATACATCTTTACTTGTGAATGATGCTGAGTGGTTTAAGGTACTACTCTCATGATTAATTATGGCCATGTTATTTCAACGTCTCTTCAATTAAGCTTTCAACAGAGGCTAAAAACTCTGCTGAATTAGAAAGGTTCTTCTGGCCCATAAATTTAGTAAATTGGCTTTTGCTATTATAAAAAACATCAACCACAGCAATTTCATTTAATTTTTGAAAATAATACCGTTGCGTAAAGCTTCTGGCTCTCACCTCAGGAATAGAAATATCATTAAGCATAAATACTTCAGATAATTTTGCATGAAATTCCTTCAAAAACTCTTCAGGTAATTCTAACTGCGAAGGCTTGGTATCCGCATACCCATTTATCAACACCCCCTCTAAATGGTTAAGGCGTGCCTTTATTAACTCATCCAACGGGTTAGCTTGATTAAATGCGATTGAGCTAATTTTTTGTCTTGAATTATAAGCAATACGTGCAGTAGCAAACTCTTCAGCAAGCTGAAATAAATACACTTCCTGATACTGGTTATGAGTTATATTTTGTATCTCTACATTTGTGTCAATCAAAGCACTTTTAATCTCTGCAAATAACTGCGCTAAAAACACATTACCTTCAGGTATATTAACGGTAGTCGCTAACTTTTGCTTGTTTCCTACTAGACTATCATTTGCTGTAGTGCTCATTGTGTTAACTTGTTTAGATGCTAACGAGCTTCCTCCAACCCTTTTAATTGTTGAGCCAAGCTTAACCATTGGCGGGTCAATAACATAAAGCTGAGACGAGGTACGAGTTATTGCAGTGTAAAGCCAGCGAAAGTAGTCTGAGCTCAGTGTTTTAAGGTGAGAACTGCATTTCACAAATACATTTTGCCATTCACTACCTTGTGCTTTATGACACGTAATTGCGTAACCAAATTTAACTTTAAATGCGTTAAAATAAGGGTCAGATAACAAAGCCATACGAAACTCATTGCGCTTAGCTTTTGTGCGCAAATCAGCATGGCGATTGCAAAAATCAACGTATAACGCTTTGTACTCGTCAGAACTCAAGGCTGGTTCATCGCTATAAAGTAAGTTTTCTACAATTTTAGATTTAAAAAAGCTCGCGTTCCCATATTCATCCCTAAAACCAAGTTCAACATCTCTAAATTGCAGTTCGACACTAATGGTAATGGTTTCGCCGTCTTCTCCTTTTTTACTCAATACAACGTTTCGTATTTCAGGCGCAGACAAAACTTGCCTTACCATGCCAAATTCACCATTGGCAATGACCTTCTGATTTATATAATGATTGGCAACCGAAATAATTTTATCGCCTGAAACCACTTGCAGCTGAGATGGGAAAAAGTGTTCCCTCACCACCCTATTATATTGGCTTACTTGAGCATTAGAAGACGCAATTAAAATAGCGTTTTTAGTATTTGATATCTTATTGTTACAAACTTTCAAAAAGGTATTGAGCAAAACATCCGATGTTAGCGCCTTTACATCTAGGTTATTAACTTGAAACTCAAGTTTATTAAATAAGTTCTTGTGCATAGCTTCACGTAAGATTCGCGCATTATTCATTACGCCGCTTTCAGCTTTTTGCCTAACCACCTCCGACAATTCACACTCTTTTGATGCTAACTGGTATTTGTCAAATAGGTATTGCTTACTCAATGCAGGTGAAAAACCCATACCTACTGGCGGCAACTGTGCATTATCACCAATAAATATGACTTTTTTCTGGTGATCGTTATGATCAAGGTTAATGTAGTTAAGTAAATCTTTTAATAAATAACCTGAGCCAAAACGGAAGAACTCTGAATCAGAATAGGTATCAGACAACATCGATGACTCATCAATAATGTATACAGCCTCAGATGTATTCTGATTAACTTTTATTTCGGCATAGCACCGAAACGTTTCAGACCCTTCTATCCCCTCTAACTTATATTCTTTAACGTTTTCATAGTTATAAATAACACGGTGAATAGTGGACGCAGCTTGGCCAGTTTTATCACTAATTACCTTTGCTGCTTTGCCAGTAGGAGCCATTAATTCAAATTGTCGCCCAATCGCATTCAGGTATTGCGTTAGTCCTTCAGTGATGAAAGTTTTACCAGTACCTGCATAACCTTTTAACAAAAAAACTGACTCATGACTTTGATTCAAAAACTCATTTAACTGCTCAACTAAGTTACGCTGCCCTGCAGTTAGCGAGTGTTGTTTATAGCAGTCAAATATGTTGATATTTTTGCGAGTTACATTCATTTGCAAATCAAAACTAGACGCTGACTCGCTACTCGCAGCTTTAAACGCTGCTAACTCATCATCGTTATGCCTAGCAACAACATTCTTTTGAACCGTTTCAAGCTCTGTACGCAATGCTTCTAATTCTGTTTCAGCCTCAGCTAATGCCGCTGAGTTATTAATAAGTTTTACTTGTAAGGCTTCATTTTTAGCAAACACCTCATTGTGATCGCTTTCAATAGGCTTTGGCTCAACATAATCAGGTAATTCAACTGGGCTATTAAGCATGGTTCGTACAAACCACTTGCCCACTAAAAAAGCTTCTTTAACTAGCCACAGCACCTGTTCAGTAGAGTGTTCTATATTGTCATGCGCCGCTTTATTACCGTGCATTCTTAAAGCGTGTAATTTAGCGATAATAGATTGGTCTACAACATCTTTAAAATCATAATGATTTAAGCGTTTATACAAATCTGCTTGCGGTTCAATCTCAATCGACAAAATTGAATATATATGCCCAACTAATGACTCTGTAAAACATCTTAGTTTAACCAGTGCAGCCTGAGGGTCACTGTAAACGTAACCTTCTGCCGAATCCCCTAACCTTGCTAGCCTTGTATAATCTTTTTCTAAAAATTTAAAGTTTGAACCTGACATATCAACGTCCTTATTTCTTGGCCGAACTACTTTAAAACACATTCAGCTATATTCATCACAGCTATTTTTTTGCAGCACTTTCTAGCTTTTCGCGTAGTAGGTCGCTTTGTGCCCATCAATGGTTGTTTATTCGCAACCATGTCGGCAACAATGCCGACCTACAAAATAGCGTGTTACTTCTTGCTAGCTTTTGCTGCTTTTTTAGCGGCTTTTTCTAGATTTTCGGCTTCAAGTCGGGCTGCTTTTATACGAGCTAATAACTTATCGGCGGGTTCGTCGCTTGGGTCTTGTGGTACAAGTTCACCACGAAACGCTTTGGCTAATATCGATTGCGTTAAGCTATCAACCCGCTGTTTGGCATTCGCGAGGTTCTTTTCTAAGGTATCGGCTAAAGCGAAGTATTGCTCGACTAAACGGACGATTTCGGTTTGTTCATTATACGATGGAAATGGAAGTGGGAACCCTCTAAACTTGGCTGCTTTTATTCCTTTTGCCGCGGAGCCTGTGGCGTTTGTTTCAATTAACCGTTGAAATGAATTTGTTAAAATATAGTAATAATGAAATTTTGTTAACAAAGTTCCATATGGTTGTAATGTAATGGTTCTTTGAGCTAATGCGAATTCGTCCGTTCTAGTATTTAAAGCAACGCACCCCATAGTATGACCCTCTGTGACAAAGAAGAGATCATTTAATTTAGGGAACCCCCTAGTCATCCAATTTATATAATCCTCATCACTTAGGTACTCAACAGGTTCATCAGATAAGAAACCCATTTTAATATTTTTTGCTGTAATCAATCGCTTACCTTGCTCTGATTTTTTAGGCGTTCTACCACGGTAATCAATAAATCGATACATCGAATCAAACGAAGAAATACCCCAGCAACTAGGAAATTGATCGGTAACAATTTCATGATTTGACGTAGGTTCTATCTTTTTGGGGTTTTGATCTTTTTTAGCTAGTTCAATTTTTAAATCAGCTAATGCATCACAATCATTGTCCCCACGCCATTGTTCGGTGAGTTTGCCGGAGAAGGCGGCGGCGAGGACGGATTGGCGGAAGCGTTTGATGATATCCGGTAAGTTGTTGAGGCGTTGTTGTATAGTGTCGACCTGCGCCAATAAGCTATCAAGCTTTTCAACAATGCGCTTTTGTTCTGGGAGTGGTGGTAATGGAATTTTATACCTTCTAACATTATCAACATTTAAGTTTTTCAAACCTACGCCAATTGCACCTTGCGAAGCTTGCATAACCCCAAAGTGACTATTCAAAAAAGCAGTTAAATAATCAGAGTATAAAAATAGATTGTTTGGTTTTATTAAAGTTAAACTTACATAAACACCAAAATCGAAATCATACGGAACAGTTGCAGCTTCGCCACAATTTCCAACACGGGTATATAAAATATCTCCTTTCTCTGGTTTTCCACCAACAGTAATTTTTTTAAATGTATTTTCGTCTATATATCTAATCTTATTTAAATTGGTTTTAAACGGCCTAGCGTTCTGTGCCGACAAAAAAGGAATTCCCTCTTCAACATATTCTGGACGTTTTGCGACACCACAAGTAATCAAATTAGTTACGTCAAATAGATCTGCTATATACCATCCAGATGTAATTTGGTCGCTAAAGTCCCATAAAATACCTTTTTTAAATACTTTTTCTTTTTGCTTTTTTCTCTTTAAGCTTTCAGAGTTAGCATATTCTTCTACGCATTTTTGTATTGTGATTGCTTCGTTATTCATTTACATCTCCAATCACTTTCCGCTCTAATCCAAATTCTTCTGCTAATAAAGCAACTTGCCCCTCAGCTTGATCAATTGCGCCAAGGTCTATCATTAGCTGGTTCATCTCTCGTAGTGCTTCGGTAAGCTCTGTCATGGCTAGAGTTGCTAATACATCTGGCTCAGGCAAATTTGCTGCATCGGTTACTGAGTTATCTTTAAGCCACGTAATGTCTAAGCTGTCGTTTTTAGCTTTAATAAACTCACGTGAGAATTTGCGCCAGCGAGCATTTTCTATTAGCTCTGAGCTGTCAGTGTTTTTAATATCTTCATCGTTAACAGGTGTGGTACAGCCTAAAATGTTGTAAACGCCTTCTTTTCGCTCAGCTTGGCCGTTAGCATCATCGCCGTAAACCGCCTCAAAGTTTTCAAGGTATTTATGTGTAAATGGGCTGCGTTTACCAAAGGTTTGCATGTTAGTGCGTAAGTCGTACACCCAGGTGTTGGTTGTACAGTCTTTATCTTGATGTGGATTCTCTGGTGTGCCTTTTTGAAAAAACAATACATTGGTTTTAACGCCTGCGGCGTAAAATATACCGGTAGGTAGGCGTAAAATAGTGTGTAGATTACATTTATGCATTAAGTCGGTGCGTATTTCAGCCCCTCTGCCGCCTTCAAATAATACGTTATCGGGTATGACCACGGCAGCACGGCCACCTGGCTCAAGACTATTATATATGTGCTGCATAAAACACAGTTGCTTGTTTGATGTTGGGTATACAAAAGTACGGGTAATATTAGTGCTGCTTGCGGAGCCAAACGGTGGGTTGGTAAGTATTACGTTGGCTTTAGGTAGGTTTTCGCCATCGTTACCTAAGCTGTTACCAAGGCGTATTGCACCGCCTAGTTCGTCGTTGCCTTCAATGTCGTGTAATAAACAGTTCATTAATGCAAGGCGGCGGGTTTCGGGTACTAGCTCAAGCCCAACAAAGGCACGCTTCATTTGGAATTCTTGCGTGTCGTCGTCTAGGTTGTCTAAATCGTTGGTTTTGCTTTTAATGTATTTGTCGGCCTCAATTAAAAAGCCTGCGGTACCTGCTGCGGGATCTTGAATAATTTCGCGCGGCTGTGGTTGTAATAAACGGACCATTGTTTCTATTAGTGGCCTTGGCGTAAAGTATTGGCCGGCGCCCGATTTAGTTTCGTTGGCGTTTTTTTGTAATAAGCCTTCGTACATGTCACCAAAGTCGTCACGGGTTTTAACTATGTTTTCGTCATCGCCGCTTTGGTACCAATCTAGGCTATCCATTGTGGTTACAAGCTCTGTCAGCTGCCCTGCATTGGTAATAGTGGTATTTACGTTTTGAAATATAGCACGCACAATAGCGTGGTTGTCGTCCCCTAGTTGTACTAACATATTGCGGTAAAACTGTAGTTGGTCGAGCCCAATTTTGCCTTTTAGGTCGTTCCAACGCATACCTTGTGGCAGTAGGTCGGTTTCGGTGCCTGTTTGCTCGGTCATTTTTAAAAACAGCAATGTGGCCAGTTCGTTTACGTAGTTTTGATAAGACACGCCGCCATCGCGTAGGGTGTCACACATTTTCCAAAGTTTGGCTACTAAATCATTGTTGTTCATAGTGTCTCTTCATTTGTAGGTTGGCATTAAGGCCAACGCTTCACAGTATTTGGTATTGTAATATAAGGGTTAAGGCAAACCTGCATTAATTAAGCAGGTTGCTCCCACATATAGTTATTAAATTGTTCTAGCACTTGGTTAAGCTCGTTATTAAAAATAGCATCGAGCTTGCGCTTACCACCACGGCGGCGGTAATTACCGGTTTTAAAGGTGTCGTCGTCAATGGCTACTTGCTCTTTTAAACTATTGGCTAAGCGTTCTAACCATTGTAATTGCTCGTTGCTCCACGGTTTTTGCTGCTTTATTTTAGCCAGTGCGTTATTTACACGCTCATCAAACGGGAGTAATGCATCGCCGAGTGCTGCGCGGCGAATATGCCCTATTAACCGTGCGGCAATATCTTGGTTGGTGGTTTTTTTCCATGCAACCCTAAGTGTTGACTCGTCAAACGATTGCGCATCAAACCATTCTTGCAGCTCTATTAATGCTTTACGGGTTAAATCTTTAGGTTTGGTGATAACGGTTTGTAGTGCAGCTTGACTGTTTTCGCTTTGCTCTACGAGTTTGTCGAATGCGTCTAAAAAGTCTTCAGCGTTGTCGTAATCGCCATAGCCTTCTTTAAATTCTATTAGCTCGTCTTCTATGTCGGTAAAAATAGGCTCGTGGCGTAGCTCGTTTATTTGCTTTTTAAGGTGCTCTAGGTTTTCGACCAGCTTTGGAAGTTGAGTAAAAATTTCAGCGCTTTGCTCTGGCCCTTTAGTTTTTAGGGTTTGAGCAAGGCTTGCAAAGTCGCAACCAGCAGCACCTGCTAATACGGTATCTAAGCGTTTTATTGATTGGTCTATTTGGGCTGATTTATCTTGATTAAATACACCATGACCGACAATGCGCTGTACTTTAGCCACGAGTTGCTCGTGGCTATGATGTGCAAACGAGCGGCCATCGGCTTCCAGTGTTTTATAAGTTTGTGAGTCAGTTATTTCGTTTACTAAGGTGTTTAGCTCAACGTTTGGACGCACAACGACTGGGCGCATTGTATCTACCGATTCGAGCGAGTCGTATAAATCGACGGCATCGTAAATAGTAAAGTTAACTTTGCCAACCTCTGGGCATAAACGTGTGGCGCGCCCTTTCATTTGCTCGTACAAAATACGGCTTTTTACTTTACGTAAAAATACGAGGTTACAAATGCTGGGTACGTCTATCCCTGTAGTGAGTAGGTCGACTGTTACCACAATATTAGGTAAACGCTCTTTGTTGTAGCGGGTGATCATACTTTGTATTTTTTTAGGATCTTTGTCGCTTTCGCCGGTTATTTTAATAATGGCGTCGTGCTCAAGTTTTGGGTAATGCTTTTTAAAAGCCTCACGCAGCTCTATCACCATGTTATCGGCATGGGTGTTGTTTACACAAAATATGAGTGTTTTTTGTTTACCTGTTGGGTCGAGCTTTGTAGCCAGTGATTCGGCAACTATTTTATTAAAGTTTGATGCAATAATATCACGGTTAAAGCTAGCTACTTCAAAGTCGCGCTCGTCCTCAAGGGTATCTTGAATTAGCTCCCCTTGAGAGGTTAAGCGTGTTACCTCTGAGCCTTTATCGATATAAATACCGTTTTGGTTAAGCTTAGTAATTATTTTTATAGGGGGTGCTTGGTCTATTAAGTAGCCGTCTATCACCGCTTTGCGGTAGCTATAACGGTACACAGGTAAACCAAAAATGTCGGTTGTGTGTAATGCAGGTGTTGCAGTAAGCCCTATTTTTACTGCATCAAAATGGTCAAGTATTCTGCGGTACGTTGATACGTAGTCGAGCTGGTTTCTAAATTCCATTTCGCCATCGGTTTGTTCTTTATCAAGAATATAACCACGGTGTGCTTCGTCTACTATTATGCAATCGTAGCGTTCTACTGGCATAAATTCATCGCTTTGTAGCGTGCGCTTAACTAGCGATTGAATAGTTGATACATGTATTTTAGTTGCGTCTGACGGAAACTTATCGGTCAGGCCCTTTATATTAAATATGGTATTAAAAGGCACATCGTTTATGCGTGTGTCATCAAACGAGTTTAATGCTTGCTCACCCAATGAGCGCCTATCAACCAAAAACAAAATACGATTAAATCGGCGTGACTGAATTAACCTGTACATAAGCGCAATAGCGGTACGGGTTTTACCTGTACCGGTTGCCATAGCAAGTAGTATATTTTGCTGGCCTTTTTTAATGGCTTGCTCGGTGGCTGTTATGGCTTCTTTTTGAAAATAACGAAGACCTAAGCCAGTTGGTTCGTTAGTTTCGAGCCATTGCTGCGCGGCATCTATGTTACCATCGAGCTTAGCTTTTAGTTCGCCTGGTGTATGCCATGCAGGTAATGCTTTAGCTTGGTTACTCACTTTACGAACATCGCGATACCAAATACCGCTTTTACTTAATAACTGGCGGCGGTACTCTCGCCCGTTTGTTGAAAATACAAACGGTATTTTATAGCTTCGTGCGTTTGGCTCTTTGGATTCTTTCCACGTAATTTGGTAGCTGTTTTGAGTTTGTAGTTGCTCTGCTACTTTTTGATGCTCTGCATCGTTTGCAGCTCGCGCTTGGATTTCTGCGTTTAAATGTTCAAGGTTAAAGTAAATACTGTACCGCTGCGCCTCTGCTAATTTGCCGCATACGTCGGTATTTATTTTTTTAGCCTCAACAACCCCTACCGGTTGTAAACCCACAAACAATACATAGTCGGCAAAGCCTGTTTTACCTGTTTCGTCGGTATCGGTTGGCCACTCTGCTATAGCTAGGTTTTTACCTATTTGTGGGCGCGTACCGTTTGCATAATTTAAAACAGGCGTGTCGGCAGCCCAGCCTGCATCACGCAATTGCTGATCGATAAGAAAGCGCGTTTCTTTTTCTGATAGGTCTAAGCGGCGTGCTGCTGCACGTTGCGTGATTTCTTGCTTGTATGCTTTGCGCTCTGCTTGTGTTTTTTGTGCAAGCTCTGCTTCTTTGGCTTGTAGCTGTGCTTCAAGCGCGTTTACTCGGTCTTGTGTTTGCTGCTCGGTTTCTTGCTGCTTGCCTTCTAAAATAGCAATATAGCCACTTAGCGCGGTAAGTTGATTTTTGTTTTGGGCAAGTTCGCTATCGGTTTGCGCGTTACTATTTAATGCTTGTTGTAGTGCTTGCTTTAGCTCTGTTACTTGGTGCTGATATTCGTTTTCTTGTTGGCCGTCTGGTAGTACAAATATAGGCGCTGCAAAATCAACGTCTTTTTTAATTAGCCGGTAATACCAAATGCTTAAACGAAATGCTAAACGCAGTGCCATTTCGGCATCGTCTAAATCGTTGTGATAGTCGTGAACAGCTTGATTGCCTACTTTACGCAGCATATGGAAAATATTGATTATGGAGTCATCAACCCACGATATTTTTGCAAGCTCTCTGATAAGGTCAACTTGCGTAGGGGGGAGTTCTAAATCAAGAAGTTTAGCAATGTGCTTGGCTGAGGCTTCTCCAAACATACGCAGTTTTACTAATGTGGTATTAGGATCGTCAGGAAAATTCTTTTCCGCAGCAAACGCTATGCGATAAAGAATATCGTTCACACCTTTTAAGAATTCAAAGTTTGATTTTTTCACTGGCTACTTCTCCTTTTACTCAATAGGTATTGGCAACTTATATACCAACACTATTGTCCTTTTTATTTTTCGTGTTTGATCTTTAGGCGCTTCATCCAATTGCTAAGCGTTTGGTGATCTTTTAAATTAAGCATTTGGGCCGCGTGGCTTTTAACATTCCCACTTGCTTTTAAAGCAGCTAAAACATAAGCTTTTTTATATTTATCAACTAATTGTGTAATATCTATTTTGTCGTCGTATGACAGTGTAACATCTGTAAAGCTTTCATTTTTAGCGCGGTTAATCATGGCATTTGCTAAGTCATTTTCAGTTATTGTTTGTGAGTCAGACCATAAAAAAGCACGGTTTAGTGTACTCCACAGCTCTCTAATATTCCCTTGCCACGGCTGAGATAAAATAAACTTTATTCCCTTTTCGGAAATATTTTTACTTATGTAGTCGGGATGCTTGCTACCTGCTTTATTTATTTGCTCTACAAGTTGATTAACAATAACAGTGATGTCTTCAATCCGCTCTCGCAGTGCTGGCATTTGAATTATGCCCACTGCTAAGCGGTAAAATAAGTCTTCACGGAACTTACCTTCTTCTACTAGCTTTGATAAATCTTTATGTGTGGCTGCAATAACACGCACATCAACATTAGTGGTTTGGGTGTCACCTAAGCGGTTAATCTCGCCTTGTTGTAATGCCCTTAAAAGCTTTACTTGAATTTCGGGGGTTAATTCACCCACCTCATCTAAAAATAAAGTACCGCCATCGGCCTGTTCAAAAAGCCCTGGGTGATCTTTTTCAGCTCCAGTGAAGGCCCCTTTTTTATGACCAAACAAGGTTGAGTCAACAAGGTTTTCTGCAAATGCTCCGCAGTTAATTACTTTTAATGGCTTATTTGCTCGCAAGCTTCCTTTATGAATGGCTGTGGCCATTAGCTCTTTACCGGTTCCGGTTTCACCTAGGATAAGTGCGGGTACTTCCGAAGCTGCAATTTTTTTAGCTTTGTTGACTACATTTTGCATTTGCACTGATTTTGCAGTGAGTTTTGAAAAAGCTTGCTCAATTTTAGGCTCAGAGGTTGCCGTATTCGCTATGTTTTTAGATGCGGACTTTACATATTCTTGGCCAAAATCAATGGGGATATCAACGTGTAGCAACTCATTTTTTGGAGATGCTTGAAGGAATTGAACGTTCGATTTACCTTTACCGATAAGCACAGATAAAGTGGTCATTGCAGGCGTGCCAGAGGTCAGATTTATTGATAAGGAATCTGCCTCTTCACTTAATTTATTGATCCAAAGCGCTGTTACTTGGTGAATAGACTCATAATCAATTGGGCTAACAATATTAGCTTTATGTACCTGAATATCATGATATGGTTTTCCAATTGTAGCCATTCGCTTTTTTACAAAGTCTTCAAACTTTTCCCAATACTTATGCTGATGATTAGAGAGTATTACAATTTTATCAAAAGGAGTTTGAGAGTTAGTAGCGAGAGTTGAAATTGAAGCATTTTTTTCACCATCGAGCATATTATCAATGTCTTTGGTGCCCAGCCAAGAAAGAAGTATATTCACAGTCCGTTTGCTCATATTGTTACTTTGTAAAGTATATTACATTAAATAATATAATTTACCCATAAAAAATAGCTACTTAACATTCTTTTTTATACAAAGATTAATACAAATGGATTGGTAAATTGTTTAAAAGCTTAGCTGGCTTGTTTTATGCCAATACAGCCTTTTTATGCGTTTTAATAAAAGAGGTTGCGATCCTATTTAATTTATTTAATAACCTTTTCAGAGCTTTACTGATGAGCTCGTTTCGCCCACTTTAAGCGCAGTCCTGTCGGATAATCATACTCTCAAATAAAAATAGTTAAACATTTAACATGCGTAATGTTAGTGGGCGGACGTAAGCATATTTAAGGTTTACACTATGAATCAGTTAGAACAATACTTTCCTTCTGGCCTGTCTATTTCTCGCGCCAAAAAAGATGCAAAAAAACTAAAAAAAGCAAAGGCAATCCCTTTAAACCAAGCACTAGATGAAATTGCTCAAAGTGAAATGAATTTAACTTGGGAGCAAGCATTAAAGGCTTTGTCGTCCAACGATTATGGACAAAATGAGCCCCTGAACGAGGAAATGTTAACGTTGCCAGAAGCAGTATTAAGTGCAGAACAAACATCGTCTGAAACAATGTCCGAAGAAAGTTGTGGACAGGCAGATACATTTATTTATCCTGCAAACGAAGTTTTCATTCAGGGTAATGGAAATGGTACTAAGCTGTGGCCGTCACCATTGGCTGCAACCGAAAGCAATGCAGACCTCTTCTGCGATATGCTTAATAAGTTCAGCCTACGTATTTTTGAGTATGACCTAATAGATACAATCTATGAATCTAGTGACTGTGAGCGCGAAATTACCGCAGACCCAGACTACATACATGTTAAATCACAGCGTTCACTATATTTCGTAATAAATATGGTTCGCTCCACCCTGATAAGCTGGGAATTAGAAATGTAGCTAGCGTAAATTTGCTGGCTTTACTTTCTCTATATTTTAATAAAGTAAAGCCATACGAATCGTATTACTGATATCTGGGAGCGAGATGATGCTCCCTTTATAAAAAAACACTTAAAAAAACAAAAACACAGTGTAATTTTGCTTTTAATGTTAATAAAACGACTGGACTAAATTTAAACATTGCAATTAAAAACGCCTATCTACTTCGAAAAAACCATTAAAAACCTACAAATATTGCCGTTCGTGTTATTTTTAAATTAAAAACAACTAAAGGCTTGCATTATAAAACAGGAGCATTTAAAGTTCGAAACATAAGAGGTTAGCAATGTTATTCCTCTGCAGTCTCCGTGGTAAATGGAGAATAATAAAAATATACAATTAGTTCATAAAAAATTAGTTAGCCTGTTGTGCTACTAAGTTGGGTTCCCCGCTTTGGCGGGGGTGAACGGCAAAACGCTGTAGCAAAAAAAATTTAGTT